>JBOFJM010000157.1:0-1891 GCA_051656825.1 Kluyvera sp. | reverse complement strand
TATTCATCTGCACAATGCGGCGATTCAGGAGTTTATCCCTCGTTCCGCCACTACTGATGCGGTATTCCCTGGTGCACCGACGGTGCAAAATGGTTTTATTTATCCGCCTACCGCAGTGGGGATTGGGGTTGAATTTGATGAAGCGCTGGCATTGGCGCATCCGGTGGTGTATCGCCCGCATGAGTGGACGCAAAGCCGTCTGCCGGATGGGGCGATTCACACCCCATAATTCACCCCGGCGGTTGTTGACGGAAGGCGAGGTTATCGCGATTGTGCGGGATAACGTAGGTGCAGGAGTAGTTGATATCAATGATGTCGCTAATTTCGTACACCCGCCCGCCGTCTAAAATCCCACGGTTATTGATGTGCATCGCTGGGCTGCCCTTTTTGCAGCCCAGTAGCGCAGCTTGCTCTCGGTTGATGCTGACGGCGCGATAGCGGGTCAACAAGTGTGAAATTTGATAGCCCTTTTCCAATACATACTGCTGTAATGAACGCTCAATAACCTCTTGGTTCAGGTCGCTGAACATGGCGGTTGGCATACGCGAAACTTCAATCTGCACGGCGATATCATCAACGAAGCGCAGGCGGCAGAACTGCCAGATAAAGTCATCATCGGTTAGACCAAAAACTTGCTGATCCTCTGGGCCTGGGCGTGTTTTATGCAGACTTATCATGCGGTAGCGCATTTGGTCGAAACGTTTTTCGGTGATGGAGTTGTAGACCAGCGGGTTGCTGCGCGTTTGTTCGTTTATCCAGATACCCGAACCTTGCACAATGCGCACTACGCCGATATTGGCGAGCTTTTCCAGCGCCTGACGAATAGTAAAACGCGACACGCCATATTCTTGCGCCAGTTGGCGTTCCGGTGGCAGCTTACGTGGCCCGTCGCTGCTGTGCTGATAAATTTTGCTGAGGAGATCCTGGGTCACAAACTCTTTTTTCTTCATCGCCGATGTCACCTACCCGTCGATATAAAAACGCCGGGAAGCTATCCCGGCGTTCGATTCATAACAAAGTGAGAGGCTTACTCTTCGGTGCTCTTTTCGACTGCACCTGCGCCGCTTGGTTTACGGCGTTTGCCAATATTTTTAGCATCGCGGTGACGTTTCTTCACGCGAGGCTTGTCTTTGTCTTGCTCTTTTTTCTTCTCGGCGCGCTTCGCCAGCACTTTCTTGGACGGCTTACCTGTCATTTTTTCGCTTGGCGCACGCGTGGTTGGGCGCAGCTCATCAATGACGCGAGCTTTCAGCGGCTCTTCGATATAGCGGCCGATTTTCTGCAACAGCAGGTGATCGTGTGTTTCAACCAGTGAAATCGCCGTGCCTTTACGACCCGCACGACCGGTACGACCAATACGGTGCAGGTAAGTGTCTGCGCCGCGCGGCATATCAAAGTTAATCACGTGGCTAACGTCCGGGATATCAATCCCGCGCGCTGCGACGTCGGTAGCGACCAGGACGTTAACACGGCCTTCGGTCAGGCGTTTAATCCCTTCGGTACGCTTAACCTGCGCCATTTCGCCTTCGAGATAACAGTTGTTAATCCCGGCTGCACGCAGAATTTCAGCCAGCTCATGCACACGCTCACGTTTACGTACAAACACGATGGTACGGGTCGCATCTTCTTGTTTAAGCAAGTGTTTCAGCAACTCAATTTTGTGCTCAAGGTTATCAGCACGGTAGTACCACTGATGAATTTTCTTGCGTTCGCGAGTGGATGGCGTAGCGGAAACTTCGACCGGATCTTCCAGCAGACGCTCAGCAAAGTTCTGAATCGCTTCGCCTTCGAGTGTTGCGGAGAACAGCAGCGTCTGTTTACGCCAGCGAGTCTCACCCGCGATATGTTCGATATCCTGGGCAAAGCCCATGTCCAACATACGGTCGGCTTC
>JBOFJM010000156.1:0-1583 GCA_051656825.1 Kluyvera sp. | reverse complement strand
TCTGCCAGCAATGTCGGTCCCGGCGGAATAATGCTGCGGTCAGCCGCCACCGACGCGCGGCCAATCAGCGGTACGGCGCTAGCCCCTTTCACCGGCGCAAAAGACTGCGGTTTAAAGAACACGAACGAAGCGTTCTGCTCCAGCAGTTCACGCACTTCGGCTTCGCTGTGTTTTTCGCCCCACTCGCGGATAGCCTGCATCGACATATCCTCGCGCTTCACTTCACCGCGATCGATAAGCACCTTGCCGATACTGCGATACGCCCAGCCGTTTTTCCCGGCGTAACTAAAGAAGTTGAGCGGCGAACCGTCTTCGAAATCGATATAACCGCTGCCCTGCACATCCATGATGAAGTTATCCATCAGCGAGTTGCTGTAGGCCAGCACATAGTTATCGCTCAGCGCCCCGGCATAGATCTCAGCGCGCGACGGCAGCTTGCCGCGTTTTGGCGGCATACGGTAAATCGGGTATTTGAATTCGCCCTGCGCGGTATGACGAGCTTTAACCACTGGCGTGAGCCGGTAAACTGGACGTTACCGTAGTTGTCTGTCCCTTCCATCTGCCAGGCGTCGATGCCGTACTGGCGCATAGTGCGGGTGTCGCCACCGGCAAGCAGCCACTGCTGCACGGCGTTATAAACGCTGCTCTGGTTGCCGTGCAGGCGCGGAGAAGCGTTACGAATTTGGCTAACCTGTTCGGCGAAGTCGCCAGCGTTAATGGGTGCGCCGACCGCATCAGGTTGATTGACCAGTGAGAAAGGCTGGGTGAACTTCCCGTCTTTATACTGTTGACCGCGATCGGTCGGTTTTGACGAACAGGCCGCCAGCATTGCCAGCATAACCCCTGTCGCCACATATCTTGCCCAACGTCCTTTCATGGTGTCTTCTATTCCGCATAATCGAAAGTGCCGGATGAAGATAACAAACCACCAGGGGTATTGAAATGCGATCGCGATCGCTAAATGTGGATCTGGGTAAAAAAAAGCCAATTCAGCGAATAGCTGCGCAACCTGTAAAAAAATAAGTGAGTTACCTCAAAAAAGGGTTGCAACAAATGCTAAGCAGAGTATAGTGCGCATCCACGGACGCGGGGTGGAGCAGCCTGGTAGCTCGTCGGGCTCATAACCCGAAGGTCGTCAGTTCAAATCTGGCCCCCGCAACCAATCACATTGTACAAAGAGAAAAGGTTACTCGATGGAAGAGTAACAGACGGACGCGGGGTGGAGCAGCCTGGTAGCTCGTCGGGCTCATAACCCGAAGGTCGTCGGTTCAAATCCGGCCCCCGCAACCAACTAAAAATAGACACCCTGATGGGTGTTTTTTTTTGCCTGAAATCCAGCATCCTGCGCCATCCTGTCGAATGGCGCCCCTCTGCCGCTACGGCTCTTTATGCTCGCGCATAATCGTATAAATCTTATCTATATCAATATGTTGACGCATCGCATCAGCGAGCACATCAAACTGCTGCGTCTTATAACGCGCATAGTCAAAGCCGCCGTCCAGTGCCGCTAACCCTTTTCGCTCACGCAGGCTGTTAACCAGCGCGCGGGTAAAACCATCGCTATCAAACAGGCCGTGCAGATA
>JBOFJM010000155.1:0-2102 GCA_051656825.1 Kluyvera sp. | reverse complement strand
AGGATTTCATACCTCTCCTGAAAGTCTGTTATTTTATGCCAACCAGGTGATTGAAACGACAGCGAACAATATTTCCTCGATGCTGCAAGATATCCGCGCGCAAAGGCACACCGAAATCGACTATATCACCGGTTTCTTGCTCAAGCGCGCGCGGGCGCACGGTATTCCCGTGCCAGAAAACACCCGCCTGTATGAATTAGTTAAACGTAAGGAGAGTGAATATGAGCGCGTCGGCACTGATTTGCCTCGCTCCTGGTAGTGAAGAGATGGAAGCCGTCACCACTATCGAGTTGTTAGTGCGTGGCGGTATCCAGGTCACTACCGCAAGCGTCGCGGGCGATGGCAACCTGGCCATTACCTGCTCGCGCGGCGTTAAGCTGCTGGCCGATGCCCCGCTGGTGGAAGTCGCTGACGGTGATTACGACATTATCATCCTGCCTGGCGGCATTAAGGGCGCGGAGTGTTTTCGCGACAGCCCGTTGCTGGTTGAAACGGTGAGACAGTTTCATCTCTCCGGGCGCATCGTCGCGGCCATTTGTGCCGCAGCCGCCACCGTACTCGTCCCGCACGAAATTTTCCCTATCGGCAATATGACCGGCTTCCCGGCGCTGAAAGATCAAATACCGGAAGGCCAATGGGTGGACAAACGCATCGTTTGGGATCCGCGCGTAAACCTGCTAACCAGCCAGGGGCCGGGCACGGCTATCGACTTTGGGCTGAAAATTATCGATCTACTGGTCGGGCGCGAGAAAGCGCACGAAATCGCATCACAGCTGGTGATGGCGGCAGGGATTTATAACTACTACGAATAAAGATAACCGGGCCGTGATTATGCAGGCCCGGTCATTTTCAGAGGATAACTTACAGGACTGAAGCCGCCATCTGATGCATATACTGCTGCATCTGCTCAGGCAGTGATTGCGTATCATCTGCCGAAGAGGCGAACCCCGCCATTGCGCTTACCATCAATTGCATCTGCTGGCGCTCAGAACCAGCACCTTCAAGCACACCTGAGTCGCCAGAAGCGGCACTCAATAAATCATCTCTTTTAAACCACAGATCGTTCGCGTCATTGGTTGCCTGAATGTTTGATGCAACCGATGCTCCTTCATCATTTGCAGATTGCAGCAATGCTCCAGAACGCAGTGCCGGATTAACATCAAAATGCCAGGTAACGGTAGCCAGGTCATCACTCGTCAGGGTTCTATCGTCAAATTCAAGTTCGATAAATCGATGCGACTGCTGAATATAGTAATTGCTAACTCGGACACTATCCTCGTTACCATAGGCGTAAATAAGCAGATCGTTATTGTCCCTTTTTGTGCGAATGTCATTTGCATCAGCACCTTTAAAGACCAGCGTATCGGTGGTGCTGCCATCACTACTGTAGTCCGACACCGTGTCCTGGCCGTGACCTTTGCTGAACTGATAGCGGTCGGTGCCATTGCTGCCGCCTTCAAGGTAATCATTACCCGTGCCGCCGGTCAGCGTATCCGACCCGCCAGCCCCCGAAAGACGGTCATTACCTGCACCGCCTTCCAGACGGTCAATCCCCGACCAGCCGCTCAGCGAATTGTCCTTCTCTGTCCCTACCGAAACAAACTCCTGACCGGCCAGCATCTCCGCCGTCATCAGCAGATCGTCAAACTGCAGCGTTATCTGGCGGTAATAAGAGCTTGCAAAGTAGTTGCTGACTTTTACGCTGTCACCGTCGCCATAAGCACGGATCACCAGATCGTTTCCGTTTTTTTCCAGCTGCAGATCTGCGGAGTGAGCTCCGCTGAATACCAGCGTGTCTGCAGTACTGCCATCGTTGCTGTAGTCCGATACTGTGTCCTGACCATGCCCTTTGCTGAACAGATAACGGTCGGCGCCACTGCCGCCGTATAACCGGTCATTCCCCGTGCCACCTTCCAGCACGTCATCGCCTGTGCCGCTGTTCAGCGTGTCATTACCCGCACCACCTGTCTGATGGTCTGCGTACTCCCAGCCGTTCAGCGAGTCATTCCCGTCAGTGCCGGTTTCCGCCATCACCCGCTCCGTCAGGTCTGCCTGGGTCAGCAGGCCGTCTTCACACACCAGATTCAGTTTCCGGTAGCTGC
>JBOFJM010000154.1:0-1904 GCA_051656825.1 Kluyvera sp. | reverse complement strand
ATCGCTTGAATAGCGTTTTTATCAGCGTTAAAGCCCTGAATCAGCGGCACGCGCAGGGTTATCTCTTTTCCGGCGGCCGCCAGCCGTTTCAGGTTGTCGAGCACGCGCCTGGCGGAGCCATCAGTCCACTGCTTGAATCGGGTTTCATCGACATGTTTTAGGTCGGCCAGGAACAGGTCGATATAGGGCAACGCCGGTTCAAGGTAGCGCCACGGCACGTGCAGACAGGTTTCTACCGCTGTATGAATCCCTTGCTGATGAGCCTCTTTCAGCAACGTTAAGGCTAAATCTGGGTTCATAAACGGCTCGCCGCCGGACAGCGTCATGCCGCCGCCGCTGCGATCGTAAAACGGTTTGTCGCGCAACACGGTTGCCATAATATCAGCGGCGCTTTTTGCTTCGCCGCAGACGGTTAACGCCTGAGTGGGGCAGCATTCCGTCAGCGCGGCAAGGTGGTCGTCATTCAGCTTTTCCCGATGGATAACCAGCCCATTAAGCGCGCGCTCAATGACCGCAGGCGCGGCTTTCTGGCACAGATCGCAGCCGTCCAGACACAGACGCGGGTCGTAGAGCAGGTCTTGTGCGCGGGAGCGGCTTTCTGGGTTCTGGCACCAGCGGCAGCCGAGTGAGCATCCCTTAAGGAATACGACGGTGCGGATACCAGGGCCATCATGGGTGGAATAGCGCTGAATGTTGAAAATCATAGTGAGTCCTCTTGTTTCGTATAAGGATTAAAATACTTTCGAATGAAAGTTATCTTGACGTACGTCAACTAAAAAAGAGGTTTTGTCGTGGTAGTGTTATTCCATGCTGAATATCACGGTTTAAGGAAGCATCATGGAACTCTATCTCGACACGTCTGACGTTGTTGCCGTAAAAAAACTGGCGCGAGTTTTCCCGCTCGCGGGCGTGACCACCAACCCAAGTATTGTGGCGGCGGGTAAAAAGCCACTGGATGTACTGCTGCCAGAGCTGTTGGAGGCGATGGGTGGTAAAGGGCGCTTATTTGCGCAGGTGATGGCAACGACTGCCGATGGCATGGTGGCGGACGCGCGCAAGCTGCGGGCGATTATCCCGGATCTGGTGGTGAAAGTGCCGGTAACGGCGGAAGGTCTGGCGGCTATCAAGCTGCTGAAAGAAGAAGGGATCCCGACGTTGGGAACGGCGGTATACGGTGCGGCGCAGGGGCTGCTTTCGGCGCTGGCCGGGGCGGAATATGTGGCGCCGTATGTCAACCGTATGGATGCGCAGGGCGGTAATGGTATTCAAACCGTGTGTGAATTGCAGGACTTGCTGACGCTACATGCACCGCAGTCTAAAGTGCTGGTGGCAAGTTTTAAAACGCCGCGCCAGGCGCTGGATTGCCTGCTGGCTGGCTGCCAGTCCATCACGCTGCCGCTGGACGTTGCCCAACAGTTAATCAGCTATCCGGCGGTGGATGCGGCGGTGGCGAAGTTTGAACACGACTGGCAAACAGCGTTTGGGCGTACTTCGCTGTAAGCCCGCTATGCCGGATGGCGATGCTCTCGCATCTTATCCGGCCTACAAATCTGAACCATGTTGAGTGTTGGTGTAAAAAACCGTAGGCCTGATAAGCGCAGCGCCATCAGGCAGAACGGAGCAGATGGCCGGATGGCGGCGTAAACGCCTTATCCGGCCTACGAACCCGAACTATGTTGAGTGTTGGTGTAAAAACCCGTAGGCCTGATAAGCGCAGCGCCATCAGGCAGAACGGAGCAGATTGCCGGATGGTGGCGCAAATGCCTTATCCGGCCTACGAACCCGAACCATGTTGAGTGTTGGTGCACAAACCCGTAGGCCTGATAAGCGTAGCGCCATCAGGCAGAACGGAGCAGATTGCCGGATGGCGGCGTAAACGCCTTATCCGGCCTACAAACCCGAAC
>JBOFJM010000153.1:0-10174 GCA_051656825.1 Kluyvera sp. | reverse complement strand
GAGATATCGTGGCTGCGCCAGCGGCGAATGAGCGACAAACCGTCTTCATCCGGCAGGCCTAAGTCAACAATCGCGATATCCGGGATATGTTCGCCTAAGTAATAATCGGCTTCCTTCGCATCTTCCGCCGCATCAACCTGATGACCCATTTCCTGGAGCTGGACTTTCAGGTGATGACGTAACAGAGCGTTGTCCTCTACGACGAGTACGCGCATACTGTTTCTCCATTTAATTAATAACATGAATAGTTTAACGCCGATTATGAGCTTGTGGAGCTAAACGTTAATTAAATTGGCGGAAAAGACTCCTCCTTCAGGGCGAAGGAGGAGGAAGGACAGGATTATTTCAACTCATCAACCATGGTGATGGCGCGGCCAATATAATTTGCTGGGGTCATCGCTTTCAGGCGCGTTTTCTCTTCTTCTGGCAACGCCAGACTATCGATAAACTGTTTCATGCCTTCGGCGTCAACGCGCTTACCGCGAGTCAGCTCTTTGAGTTTTTCGTATGGTTTCTCGATGCCATAACGACGCATCACGGTCTGGATAGGCTCTGCCAGCACTTCCCAGTTATGATCCAGCTCGTCCAGCAGACGGTCACGGTTCACTTCCAACTTGCTGACCCCTTTGAGGGTGGACTGATAGGCAATCAGCGCATAGCCGATACCCACGCCCAGGTTACGCAGCACGGTGGAGTCGGTCAGGTCACGCTGCCAGCGGGAAACCGGCAGTTTGCTCGCCAGATGCTGCAATAGCGCGTTAGAGAGGCCGAGGTTGCCTTCGGAGTTTTCGAAGTCGATCGGGTTCACCTTGTGCGGCATGGTAGAAGAACCAATTTCACCGGCAATGGTTTTTTGTTTGAAGTGGTTCAGCGCCACGTAACCCCAAATATCACGATCGAAGTCGATAAGAATGGTGTTGAAGCGCGCGATGCAATCGAACAGCTCGGCAATATAGTCGTGCGGCTCAATCTGCGTGGTGTACGGGTTCCACTGAATGCCCAGCGAAGTGACAAACTCCTCGCTGAACTGGTGCCAGTCAACATCCGGGTAAGCGGCGATGTGGGCGTTATAGTTACCTACAGCACCATTGATTTTGCCGAGGATTTCCACCTGCTCCAACTGACGGAACTGGCGTTCCATACGGTAAGCGACGTTTGCCATCTCTTTACCGATGGTGGAAGGTGTCGCCGGTTGGCCGTGGGTACGAGACAGCAGCGGGATATCGCGATACTGCACCGCCAGGTCTTTAATGGCGTCGATAATTTTGCGCCAGTACGGCAGCACCACTTCTTCACGCGCGGTTTTCAGCATCAGCGCGTGGGACAGGTTATTGATGTCCTCGGAGGTGCAAGCAAAGTGGATAAATTCGGAAACCGCGTGCAGTTCAGGAACGGCTGCCACTTTCTCTTTCAGGAAATATTCAACGGCCTTCACGTCGTGGTTAGTGGTGCGCTCGATAGTTTTGATTCGTGCGGCATCTTCTTCGCTGAAGCTGGCGACGATGCTATCAAGGTAACCGTTTGCGTCGGCAGCAAAAGCTGGAACTTCCTTGACGGCTGCGTGTGCGGCCAGCTTTTGCAGCCAGCGTACTTCGACTTGTACACGGAATTTCAGCAAACCATATTCGCTGAAAATCCCGCGCAGCGCGCTGACTTTATCGCCGTAGCGTCCATCGACAGGGGAAACGGCGGTCAGTGAGGATAATTCCATAGATCACAACTCCGGGGTTAAATGAGCAAGAATTTGTTTGGCCTGAGTGGTCAGGCGATTACGAGAAAACATCAGTTGCAGACGACCACCGCCAACCTGATGCCACAGCACCGCAGAGCGGATACCGGCGAGTAGCGAAGCACGAACTTTCGCCTGTACCTGCGGGCTTTGCAGCACGGCAGGGGAGCCGATAACCTGAATGCGTGGCCCCAGCGGGCTGATAACGTCAACATAAATCCCCGCCATCGCGCTGAGCAGGGTATCAGACTGTAAATCAAAGTGGTCGAGCTGGCGTTGCAGCCCGGCAATACGGTTACCGAGCGTGTCCATTGCGCCTTTGGCGGCGGCGAGCTTACGCTCCAGCACCATCAGGCTAAGCGTATATCGGGTTAATTCGGCGTTCAAACCCTGACGGCTGCTGGCGTTCAGCACGCCGAGTAAGGTTTCAAGGCCGAGACGAAGATTAGCTTCACTGCCACCGAACACACCCAGCGCGGAGTCTGGGTTAAGGTCGATAACGCTGTTCAGCGAGACGTGTAACGCGTCGCCGTCACAGTGACCCTGATGAGCCAACTGCTGCACCAGACGGGCTGACTGGCAAATGCCCGCCAGCGCCAGGGTGATGTCATAGTAATTCTTCGCCACGCTAACTCCTTGTTGACGTCTGCCTGGCGGCGCGACGCCTGGCAAACTGCGTTATACGCTTGCCCAAATGAGAGCAAGCGTTGCTGTGTTGGATTACGCTACCGGCAGCGGCAGACGCTGCTCGATAACACCGCCGCCCAGGCAGATTTCACCGTTGTAGAACACGGCAGACTGTCCCGGCGTCACGGCGGCTACGGGTTCATCAAAGTGAACTTCAATGCGCCCTTCATCCAGCGCGGTAACGGTGCACGGGATATCCGTTTGGCGATAGCGAGTTTTCACGGTGCAGCGGAATGTGCCCTGAACCGGTTCGCGATCGACCCAGTGCAACTGCTGGGCAATCAGCCCAACGGACATCAGGCGCGGGTGGTCGTGGCCTTGCGCGACGATAAGAATATTGTTCTCAACGTCTTTATCCACCACATACCACGGATCTTCGCTGCCTTCTTTAGTACCGCCGATGCCGAGGCCTTTACGTTGCCCCAGCGTGTGGTACATCAGCCCCTGGTGCGTGCCAATCTCTTCGCCGTCAACGGTGATGATTTTGCCCGGCTGGGCGGGCAGATAGCGGCCGAGGAACTCGCGGAATTTGCGCTCACCGATAAAACAGATACCGGTCGAATCTTTTTTCTTCGCGGTGATAAGGTCAAGCTCTTCAGCGATTTTACGCACCTGCGGCTTTTCCAGTTCGCCAACGGGGAACAGGCTTTGCGCAATCTGTTCATGGCCGAGCGTATAAAGGAAGTAGCTTTGATCTTTGTTGCTATCAAGGCCACGCAGCAGTTGGCTTTTACCGTTCACATCCGCGCGGCGCACGTAGTGACCGGTCGCGATATAATCGGCGCCCAGGTCTTCAGCGGCGAATTCAAGGAAGGCTTTAAATTTGATTTCTTTGTTGCACAGGATATCCGGGTTTGGTGTACGACCCGCTTTGTACTCTTCCAGGAACAGTTCGAAAACGTTGTCCCAGTATTCGGCAGCAAAGTTTACCGTGTGCAGCTCAATGCCGAGCTTATCGCATACCGCTTGCGCATCGGCAAGGTCAGCGGCGGCAGTGCAGTATTCCTCGCCGTCGTCTTCCTCCCAGTTCTTCATGAACAGGCCCTCCACCTTATAACCCTGTTGTTGTAACAGGTAGGCGGAAACAGAGGAATCAACACCGCCGGACATGCCGACGATCACTTTTTTCTGGCTTTCTGACATTGGAATACTCACGACATTGGACTTCAAAGCGGCATATTCTAGCACGCAGCCTTTTACTTGACACCCTCTGTAAACGGCCAGTTAAATTCGCCGATTAACGACAGCGGGTAGCGTGTGCCCTGCTGATAGCAGCGGATGCTTTCGGCGACCAGCGCAGAACGTAGATTTTTCGCGCTCAGGATCTCCTCAGCGCTAAGCCACAGGCAACGATCAATATCGCTGTCGTGCGGCTGAGTGGCGCATACTTCGTTAAGCTCAATGACGAACAAAAAGCGCAAGAACGGCGTTTTGTCGGGCGCAATCCACTGATGCAGGCGAACGAAATGCTGTGGAGTGGCGCGAATGCCGGTTTCTTCCCATAGTTCGCGTTCGGCAGCCTGCACTAATGTCTCGTCGGCTTCCAAATGTCCAGCAGGCTGGTTCCATAGCGCTTTACCATTAATTGTTTCTTCAACAACGAGGAACTTGCCTTCGGCGTGAACCACGCAGGCAACGGTGACGTGCGGCTTAAACATGCGGCATCCTTATCGGGCGAGTAGGCGATAAGGATATAAAGAAGAAGAGGGGAAAATCAAACTCGCGTCGGCGAACGCCAGCTTTGCTGCAAAATAATGCCGTTGCTGTCACGTAAGGTCACGGTGATTTGCGCCCATTCACCGTTCGGAATCGCTATTTTCATGCTGGCGAGCGGCTGCGGATGCTGTCCTTTAATCATCACATTGCCACTCTGGCTGCTGTTGCTGGTTCCCGACTGGCCTTGGTGCTGCACATTAATCGTCAACTGGCACTGGCAGTCATCGGTTAGCGTTGCCATTGGCGTGACGACAACGGATTGCTCCTGTTGCTGGGTTTCAAACCATAGCTGATTACTCAGGGCGGCAGCGATGAGAAGAAGATGCATAGGATTATCCTTACGATAAGGGAGAATCGGCCGGATGAATCGTTATCCGGCCGATTTGTTATGGTTGTTCTTAGTGCTGGTTGGTCGTTGATGAGTTGTGGTTGCCGCCTTGCTCTACCACCGTCAGCGAGTTGGCGAAGGATTGGCTCGCATTGCTGTAGTTCTGGTTTCCGCTTTGAGATACCAGAACCATTGAGTCGCGCGCGCTTTGGGTAACGGTTGAACTGTTGCGATCGCCCGATTGAGTGACCTCGATGGCGCTGCGGTCACCGCTTTGCGCTGTCGATGACCAGTTATTATCCCCCGATTGCAGCACTTTCGTTAGGCTGCGATCGCCGCTTTGATAGGCGTTAGACGAGTTGCGGTCACCGGTCTGGTGGACATCCGTTTTCGATGTATACGCACCATCCTGATTGGCATTTGACCAGTTATCATTACCCGACTGATAAATATGAATAACGGAAGCCCAGTTGCCCACTTGCGGAATGTTTGGCCCGCTGTAGTTCGGTTCATTAACCGTTGAATTGTCAGAGTGAGTTGCCAGTGCGCTGCCTGATACCAATAATGTTGACAAAATAACAATTTTCCACGTTTTCATGAGATACCCCATAGGTTTAGAGATTAATATGCCAGTTTCAAGCACTAATTTTGGGTAATACGAATTGCCATTCCTGCCGAATTTTGCACAACAGCCGCAGTGCGGTTTGTGCCCGTTTGATTAATCTGCGTGAGGTTGCCTTTGCCTCTATTGACTACTTCAGCAGAGTTATCAAAACCTGTTTGTGTAATATCCGCCTGGTTCCCCGTTCCTGCCTGCACTAATATGGCAGAGTTATTCGTCCCTGATTGGTTAACCGTCGCGTTATTACCACTGCCGTATTGCGATACCACCGCACGATTATTAAAACCATTCTGGTTTAATATCGCCGAGTTATATCCGCCGACCTGTGAGATTGAGCCATAAATATAAGTGCCGGACTGGTTAATCGACGCACTGTTACCGCTGCCGTGTTGACCAGTAATAGCTACCATATAGTAACCTTGGTGATACTTATCCAGCCCCGAAAACTCAGAGCCGGCAAGATCGCCTCCCGCAGTGGCAAAATACGAATATCCTAATACGGGTATTAATAAGAACCACTGTTTCATAATGGCACCTAGATTTAACCGATGGTTAAAGTCAGGGGTTAAATCAGCCAAACCGCAACCTAATAAAGGTTTATGGTATGAATCTGATTTATGGCTTGAGTATGTCTGAAGAAAATATTCATGCTTTTCGCCTGGAACTCGTATTTTGAAAATGAGGCTCAGTCTTAAGTATGAACAAAGGCGGGTGAGAGCCGTGTCACGGTGCAGAATGGAATATCACTTGGTTAGCGCGCTAAGGTATTTCGGCGTTAAGTGGCGCAGAGTTTACAGCTTGACTGAAACTGTTTTGTCATAAGCCAAATCGTGGCAGGAAAAATTTACAGACCCTGCAATTTTTGTTTGCAGTTGACATACCTTGAATAATGCAAAGTGTAAATACGCGGATAATACGGATTGTTGTTCAAACGCGGTTGGCTATTTTTTATATATAAATCAAAGATAAGGTGAATATTCTTTGTAATAAACTGACATGCTGATGTTACATTTTGAAACACAAATAATCCTTGATATAAAAATGGCAATGTCTAGATTGAACAGTATTGCAGTACTCAGGAAACAAGCGCACTACGTGTACTTAATACCTTTATTGTCATACTTATTAATTGTCATACTTATAAATCAGCAACTACACAGAACCGCGACTCTTTCTGTATATGCATATTCTTATGCATATCAGAAAGAGGCCGCGTTCCGAGCAGCAAGCGGGATGGGGTTTCATAATGCCGAAAGAAACAGAACCGGTGAACAGCGATATTTTGTTATTAATATCCAGACCATCATTACAGGGCTCCGCCCTGGTACATCAACTCAAAACTTCATTAACCATTAATGTCAAAATACAGAATATTCAAAAATCTCCTGAGCAATTGAATGCAGAGAGAATTTTGGTTCTTTTTGATTTAAGCGAGTCGGATAAAAAGAGAACGCTATTGTGGCAAACAGAGTTGCGAAGATTGCGTGATAAAGTCAAAGTGTTGTTGATCAACATGCCAGATGATTATCCATTTAACGATATTGAAAGCTGGCCTGGGATCAGTGCCGTATTCTGCTCATCCGTCGATGAATACACCTTAGTTGAAGGTATTCGCAACGTACTGAAAGGCGGCTGCCATTTCCCTCATGACTTAACAAGTTATCTTATTAATCAATCTGGTAGCTACCGTTACCACGATGATACCAGCGGGTTAACGCAGCGCGAAAAGGATATCCTCAACAAACTCAGGATGGGGGCATCAAACGTTGAAATTGCCCGGCTGTTGTTTATCAGTGAAAACACGGTAAAAACCCATCTCTATAATCTATTCCGTAAAATTGCGGTAAAAAATCGAACGCAGGCGGTTTCCTGGGCTAACGATAATCTCAGGCGATAATGATGAAATATTTATTGCGAATAACAGTATCCATTGTGATGCTGATAGCCGCGCACGCCAGTAATGCCTCAGAAATAGAGGTTCCGGGTCTGGTAACGGATAATACCATTACGCGTGTAGGGCATGACTTTTATCGAGAGTTTACTGATCACTGGCAGGAGGAATATCCTGGCGCAATTACGATTAATGAACGCCCTAGCGCTCGCTGGGGCAGTTGGATAACCATCAAAGTTGACCAGGATTTATTATATCAAACATTTTTATTTCCCAGTAAAAATGACTTTAACAAACAGGTTGATATCGCGTTGGCCGCCGTTTACGAGGCCTTATCAAAACGCGCAATCAATAAAGCATTATTAAACACCGGTGACTTAACCAGCGATGAGTTTTAGGAGTGTACAATGAAAATGCTTTCTTTGATTTTTGTCATGAGTTTACTTTCAACGACTGCCTATGCTGGGAATTTAACTTTCCAGTTTGTTAACCCTAATTTTGGCGGTAATCCTAATAACGGCGCTTTTTTGCTTTCTGAGGCTAATGCGCAAAACTCCTATAAAGATCCCAATGCGTATGATTGGGGCAGTGCGTCATCGGCGTCCTCATCGTTGGATAATTTTACCTCGGCTATTCAGTCGCAGTTGTTGGGCAGTTTAATGGGCAATATTTCGAGTGGTAAACCAGGACGTTTGGTGACCAAAGATTTTATTGTCGATATTACCAATACCGATGGTCAATTGGCGATGAATATTCTTGACCGCGCCACCGGGAAATCGTCAACCATTCAGGTTAGCGGCCTGAGCAGTATTTCAACAAATTAATCTGTGACGAGATGCTGACATGAAAAATATCATTGGCGTAGTGGCTTTCTTTATTAGCCTGTTGACGCTGACAGGCTGCATTACCTCTTCCCCGAAACAGGCAGCAAAACCGACATTATTGCCACGCTCGCAGAGTTATCAAGATTTAACGCATCTGCCCTCGCCAAAAGGGAAGCTTTTTGTCTCGGTGTACAATATTCAGGATGAAACTGGGCAGTTTAAACCTTATCCGGCGAGCAACTTTTCGACTTCGGTTCCACAAAGCGCCACCGCCATGCTGGTGTCAGCATTAAAAGACTCTAACTGGTTTATTCCGTTGGAGCGGCAAGGCCTGCAAAACCTGCTTAACGAGCGCAAGATTATCCGCGCAGCGCAGGAAAATGGCACTGTCGCGATAAATAACCGCACCCAATTACCTTCGCTGGTGGCGGCCAATATCCTGATTGAAGGGTCGATTATCGGCTATGAAAGCAATGTGAAATCCGGCGGGGCAGGGGCGCGCTTCTTCGGTATCGGCGCTAGCACCGAGTATCAGCTTGATCAAATTGCGGTCAACCTGCGGGTGGTTAACGTCAGCACCGGCGAAGTGCTTTCATCGGTGAATACCAGTAAAACAATCCTCTCTTATGAGTTCCAGGCTGGGGTGTTCCGCTATATCGATTATCAGCGCTTACTGGAAGGTGAGGTTGGCTTTACGGTAAACGAGCCTGTAATGCTATGCCTGATGTCAGCGATTGAAACCGGGGTAATTTATTTGGTGAACGACGGCATCTCGCGCAACCTATGGCAGTTGCAAAACCCATCGGACGTCAACTCCCCGGTGTTAGAAAAGTATAAGAGCATTATCGTCCCTGATCTCTCTTAACCTGCGCCGTCCATGAGTGTGGCAAGTTTACCCACGCTCATGGCTGTCGGCATCTCGCCACTCGCCGTTAGACAGATTATCCAGCGTATAGCTGCCCATCGCGTAACGAATTAAACGCAGCGTAGGATAGCCCACATGGGCGGTCATTCGCCGCACCTGGCGGTTACGTCCTTCATATAACGTCACTTTTAACCACGCGGTGGGAATCGATTTACGCTCACGAATCGGTGGGTTACGCGGCCACAGCCATTCCGGCTCGCTAACACGTTCAATGCCAGCGGGCAGCGTGGGGCCATCGTTCAGCGTCACACCATTGCGCAGCATATCAATGGCTTCTGCTGTCGGTTCGCCTTCAACCTGAACATAATAAATTTTCCCCGTGCGTTTACCCGGCTGCGTCAGCCTGGCTTGCAATGCACCATCATTGGTTAACACCAGCAGGCCTTCGCTGTCGCGGTCGAGCCGCCCTGCGGCGTACACATTTTGCACGGGAATATAATCTTTTAGCGTGCTGCGACCGGCTTCGTCGGTAAATTGCGGCAAAACATCGTAGGGTTTATTGAACAAAATAACGCGTTTTGGTTGGTTATCTTTACGCTGTTTGGTTGCTTGTCGGGAGCTGAATCGCTCAAGCTGGTTTTTTCTAAATGAAGTCTTGATCATAGTATTTTCAGGCTTTATAGATTCGCGCATTATAGCCTAATAACGAGAGTCTTTCATGGCGTCAAACAATCAGGTAGTATTGACAGGCTTATTACAAAACATTAACAAAAATGCTCTAACTCTTTGTGTTGCAGGAAGACGGTAAGACAGTGCATCTCCAGGCTAAGTGGAGTGGGTGTAGTAGCGGCAACAACCTGTGGCGTAAAGGATGACGAGCACACCAGTAGCGCTCGAAGGAGAGGTGAATGGAAAGCAAAGTAGTTGTTCCGGCGGAAGGTCAAAAAATCACCCTGAAAGACGGCAAACTGAATGTGCCGCACAATCCGATTATCCCATTCATTGAAGGCGACGGCATCGGTGTTGATGTCACCCCACCGATGATCAAAGTTGTGAATGCCGCTGTTGAGAAAGCCTACAAAGGCGAGCGTAAAATCTCCTGGATGGAAATTTACACCGGGGAAAAATCCACTCAGATCTACGGCCAGGACGTTTGGCTGCCAACCGAGACGTTGGATCTCATCCGCGACTACCGTGTTGCGATTAAAGGCCCTCTGACCACGCCAGTTGGCGGCGGCATTCGTTCTCTGAACGTTGCGCTGCGTCAGGAGCTTGACCTGTACGTTTGTCTGCGCCCGGTGCGTTATTATCAGGGCACTCCAAGCCCGGTGAAACACCCAGAACTGACCGATATGGTCATCTTCCGTGAAAACTCTGAAGACATCTACGCGGGTATCGAATGGAAAGCTGACTCTGCTGACGCTGAGAAAGTTATCAAGTTCCTGCGCGAAGAGATGGGCGTGAAGAAAATTCGCTTCCCTGAACATTGCGGTATCGGTATCAAGCCATGTT
>JBOFJM010000152.1:0-5193 GCA_051656825.1 Kluyvera sp. | reverse complement strand
ATGGAAATCGGCATGGGTATCCATGGCGAAAGTGGCATCCGTCGCGGGTCGCAACTGAGTGCTGAAAATATTGCTGAAGAGATGATGTCCTGGCTGATTGCCGACTCTCCCTGCCAGCAGGGCGATGAAGTGGCGGTGCTGATTAACGGCCTCGGTGCGACGCCGCTGGAAGAACTGTACCTGATGTATCGCCACGTGCACCAGATTCTGGCGCAGAGCAATATCCGAGTCTTTCGCGTGTGGGTGGGGGAATTCGCCACGGCGATGGAGATGACCGGCATGTCCATCAGCCTGATGCCGGTAGACGATGAGCTTAAGACGCTGCTAAACGCGCAGGCCGACACGCCGATGTTCCGGCAGTTTCCCGCCTAAGGAGGCGCTATGACGTTAAACAACGAGAGCTTACGCCCGCTCTTTGCCGAGTGGGCGAGGGTGATGCAGGGTAACAAGACGGTGCTAACGGAACTGGACAGCGTGGTAGGTGACGGCGATCTGGGACTTACCATGAGCGATGGTTTTGCTGCGGCCTCGGACTATGCACAGCACAGCGAGGAACCAGACCTGGGACGATTTTTCTATCTCGCGGGTAAAGCGATGGCCTCGGCGGTGCCTTCAACGATGGGGACGCTGATGGCCTCCGGCCTGATGCAGGCGGGAAAAGTCTTTAAGGGGCAAGAGACGATGACGCTGCAAGAAGCGGGCGATTTTTTCCAGGCCTGGTACGACGGTGTGCAGCAGCGCGGCAAAGCACAGCCGGGCGAAAAAACCTTTCTTGATGGCATGGCTCCGGCGCTGGTGGCGCTGCGTGGTCAGGGTGAGCCGCTGAACGTGGCGCGGGAAGCGTTGTTAGCAGCGCAGCAGGGCGTGCAGCAGACCACCACGATGGTAGCGAAACACGGGCGTGTGGCTATCCACGGCGAACGATCCCGTGCGTTCGTCGACCCGGGCGCGATGGTCGCCCAGCTTTTGATCCAGGGCTATTTTAACGTCGTTCAGGCGATGTACCCGGCAAACGGACAGTAAGTAAGGAACCGCAATTATGTTGAAAGAAGTAGTGAAAATCAGCAACCTGCACGGTATTCATGCCCGCCCGGCGGGCGTACTGGCAAAGGCGTGCGCGCAGTACCAGTCGCGGATCGAGATGATCTACGATGGCAAAACCATCAAGGGAAAAAGCATCATGAGCATTTTGGGGGCCGGGATCAAAGGCCGTGGATCGCTTGAGATCATCTGCAGCGGCAGCGACGAGCAGGAGGCGATGGCGAAGCTGAAGGTGCTGTTCGCCGAAGGCTTTGGTTTCGATTAGCCTCACCAAAACCGCCGTCATCGCGGCGGTTAATCGCGTTTACCGATAATAGACATTAGCAAACAGGTCGCGGTCATCCCCTTCTTTGAAAAGGCCAGTGTAGATACCTTCGGGTAACAGCAGCGCTTTCTCCGGGCCATTGAGCAAGGTGATGGTTTTGCGGCCTGCTGACAGGATTATGGGTGGAGTGAGTGCGATCCCATCCACGTTAATTTGTGCAGATACTGGCGCGCCGGTTTCGCTGTAAAACTGATATCTTCCGGTTAGCGGCACCTTGAATACCGTTTGGCGGTTTAAGTGCAGCCGTTGCCCTGCCATCCGGATATTCGGTGACACCTGGACATAGCTGTTGTCGATGGCTTCGGCGATAACAGGATAGATATTACTTAACCTGTTGGACCATAAAATAACTTTCGGTGGGGATTGGGTTAGCACCTGCCAGGCTTCGGAGCTTTTACCTTCCTGTTGCGTCTTTAAAACATACCATTTATCGAGCCACAGGGTTGTCGGTTCCAGTCTGTTGGGTAACATCCCTATACCATCAAAGTATTTTTCATCAGGCTTGAGCAACGCTTCTGCTCGGGTAACCATTTCGAGTTGTCGTACATTGTCAATTTTCAGGTAGCGGAGATTGGTAAAGTAGCTTGAAAGTAGGGCTAATGCGGTTATCGTCAAGAAAAATAACCTCAAAATCGGCTTACCGCTATGGGTGAAGATGTAATCTAACGGGGTGAGAGACCAAAGCGATATAAACGGTAGCGCCATAATAAATACATAGGGCCATGGCTGGCTATGAGTGAACACCAGCGTGGTTATGACGAGCGAAAATATCAGCGCGATACGGTTTTTTTCAGGTGAGATTCGAAAGCGTTTCACCGCGATCATCATGCCGCTAAAACAGAGTAGATAGAGAACCGTATTGTCTACCAGGGTTTGTAAGACATACACACGCAGTCCGTCATAGGCTTCGCTGCCGTTTACTGCCACTTCGACTGGGCCAAAGATCAAACCTTCAGCGATACGCAACGGGTCGCTGCCGCCGAATATCAAACAATAGGCTATCGCGGGAAGTATCCATCCAACGGTCAGGTAAAAACCGCGAACGATAGCCATGATGAAATCTTTGCGTAATGTCGCGTCAATCACTAAGCCAAGCCCTAGAGCCAGATTGAAGAACGCTGATTTTTGAGTAATCAAAAACGCCATCCCGCTGAGGATCCCAGCGATGATAATGCTTCTTGCGTTGAGGGTAGCGCTACGCAGTATCACCAGAACGGCAGCCAGAGCGAAAAACAGCGCCAGTGGCTCTGAACGGGTGCGGAAGATGCGCTCCATAAAATTCGTAAAGCACAGTAACACCAGAACAATCAGCAGTGAACGTAAACGTTGCTCACCCAACGCCCGCGCGCAGGCGTAAACCAGCAGTAGAGTTCCGCAGGCGAGCAGGGCCGTTTGCATTCTCCCGACAAGAATAATCGAGACTGCGTTCCAGCCAATCAGGTGAGCCAGTTTATAAAACACGGCAAAGCCCACGGCCTTTGGCGGTTGAATGGTATCGAATAGCCCATTGGCAAAATATTTGGCGTAACCAACCTGGGCGAACTCATCCATGACCAGACGAATATGCCAGGCAAAAATGAAAATAAGCGCTACTTTAAGGGCAATACTCACGCCGAGAAGCAGTGTGACGCTCTTTGGGTTATCGGGAAGAAAGTGCTGACTGGATGTATCCATTTTAATCTCTTCTGGTTTGGTCCTTCGCCCTGACGGCATTTTGCGCCAGCCTGAGTATTTCCTGTGCCATGGTTTGCCAGCTATAGCGCTCCCTGGCGTAACGGATCATCGCTTCACGTTCGCGGTTGGTCAGCCCACTGCTATCTATTGCGGCAGAACAACGCTGTGCCGAACCCTGTGGATCGCTAAGGTCGATGTTCACGCCACGTAGCCAACCTGCTGCCTCGGGGTCCGCTCTATGTGCCGGAGCGCCGCAGACAACCGGTAGCCCACAGGCCATCGCTTCCTGGATAACGAGGGGATAGCCTTCACCGACGGTAGGCAACAGCAGCAAATCTGCGCCGCGATAAAGTTCCGCCAGCGCGGCGGGGGCCTGAACGCCAAGATCGTTAACGTTGCTCAACCCCCATTCTGCAGGGCGAATCGGGCCGCTTCCGACCAGCAAGAACTGGCACTCCGGCCTGGCTGCTGCCAGGGCGCGTAATACCGCCAATCCTTTCTTTTCAACGTAGCGACCAACGAAAAGTATGCGCTGGGCACAGGGAGAGAGATGATAGTTTGCCGGCGGATTCCGTCCGGCATCTATGGAGGTGGGGGGATAAAAAATGGCGCTATCAACGCCGTTAAACAGCAACCTATAGGGATAGCGTGCAGGCGTTCCGAGCAGATCGTGACGCACCGTATCGCTAATAAATATTCGGACATCAGCAGCCCAGAGCATAGGGCGCGTAACGACCTGGTTCGCCAGTTTCATCAGCAGACGCAGCGCGGGGGACCTGAAAGGAATCGCGGCAATATGCTGAATCAAAACAACGGGTTTCCCGTAGATCTTGGCCATTATCATGCCAAGGATGGAAGTGACATAGAGTGCATCGTGGATCACCACCGTGTCGCTACGGTGTACGGCATCTCTCAACGCATAAATAGCCGAGGGGCCGGGTAACGGCATGGGCAAACCGGTGAGTTTTTCCAGCGGATCGACGCAGCGTAACGCGATGGTTTTGATATCGCCGTCAGGTAAAGCATCGCTGGCGCTGGCTGCCCATTGTGGCATTGCGCCCAAGCGGGTGAACTGACGGCACAAATGCCCGGCAACGCGTTCAATTCCGCCGCCATGCGCTTCGTAGAAATGGCTTATCGTCAAGATATTCATGGTGACACCTTCATCCAGATGCATCGTCATTTCCAGACGGTTAGAGAAGGTGAGGACGTAAGCGCCTTACGGATTGATGCGGTAATTGCCCAGCGACTAAGGAAAAAATTCAGCGCGATCATGCAACAAGAAGCGAGTGGTGCGGCAGCGACCATAGGAAATTCTAGCCAGTGATACCAAAACAAGGTGGTGGCATAAGCCAGTGGGATATTCAGCAACATGCCGAGGGTATAACGCCCAAAAGCGTATAGTGAGAGCGGCTGTTTGAATGTGAATACGCTGTGCAATATATAGCCGAAAGCAACGATGATAACAAAAGATAACAGGACAGCTAACCAGATGGCCGCGTATAAACGCTCCGCCACAATCATGATGGTGTTATGTCCAAGGAAACAGCAACCAGACACGCTGAAATAAGCAAAAGAGGTGCGAACTTTCATCGGGTTGCCTTTCGCTCGCGAAGCAAAAACACGCAGGCGTTGTCATGACGTATGTGTGCTGGCGTAACGAAATCTTCGAGTATCGCGCGTAGATTCATCATGATTGCCAAACCTGAAGCAAGCATGCCACCGATGATGGGGAGTCGACGGAGGAAAAAAGCAAACCCAGTCAGGCGAATAATGGTGGTGGTGGCTAGTGGGCCAACCAGTGCTTCGACTTCTTCAATAACAAACCCACGATCGGTAAGATCGGCTATAAGGCCGGTGCGCGTCCAGCGGCGATGATCTTCTGGATGCGGATGGTAGAGCCAGGTACCATGCGTTGAGAGTAGCAAGAAGCCATCATCAGTTAGCAGGCGCCTTATTTCGGCGCAATAGGCATTAAGATCCCTAACGTGTTCCAGTACCTGCACTGAAAGTATAGCCCCGGCGGTACCATCAGCTAAAGGAATACGACCCTGTGGATCAATTCTGAGTGTGCCACTGTCATCAAGGTCGGCGCCGCAGTAGTCGATATTCAACTGGCGCATCATTTCTGCGTAGGGAGCATCGCCACAGCC
>JBOFJM010000151.1:0-6469 GCA_051656825.1 Kluyvera sp. | reverse complement strand
ATATTGTCCTTTCACTGATGATATTGATGGTTGCGATGTTTACGCAAAAAACCCTCGAGTTCTCGGCATTTCCGACCGTGTTGCTGTTTTCAACGCTGCTGCGACTCGCGCTCAATATCGCCTCAACGCGTATTATCCTGATGGATGGACATACCGGGGCTAGTGCGGCGGGTCACGTCGTCGAAGCCTTCGGTCATTTCCTTGTCGGCGGTAACTTCGCCATCGGTATTGTGGTCTTCGCCATTCTTATCATCATCAACTTTATGGTTATCACCAAAGGTGCGGGGCGTATCGCCGAAGTGGGCGCGCGTTTCGTACTCGACGGGATGCCGGGTAAGCAGATGGCGATTGACGCCGACCTGAATGCGGGTCTGATTGGCGAAGATGAAGCGAAGCGCCGCCGTAGCGATGTCACCCAAGAGTCTGATTTTTATGGCTCGATGGACGGGGCCAGTAAGTTTGTTCGCGGCGATGCCATTGCGGGCCTGCTGATTATGGCTATCAACGTCATCGGCGGCCTGATGATTGGTATCATGCAACATGATATGTCGTTTGCTGAAGCCGGTGAAACCTACACCCTGCTGACTATCGGTGATGGTCTGGTGGCGCAAATTCCTGCACTGATTATTTCCACCGCCGCAGGTGTCATCGTCACCCGAGTCTCCACCGAGCAGGATGTCGGTGAACAGATGGTCAGCCAGCTATTCAATAACCCTCGCGTTATGGTACTGGCGGCAGCCGTTATTGGCCTGCTGGGGATGATCCCCGGAATGCCTAACTTCGTCTTCCTGCTATTTACCGTGACATTACTGGGTGTTGCCTGGTGGCTTCGTGGCCGTGAGCTTGAAAATCTGCGCAGTGGCAAGCACACGATGACCAGAGAGGAAAAAGCGTTAGCCAAAGCGGAAAGCGAAGCCGGACAGTCCGCCGAAGCCTCCTGGTCCGATGTCCATCTTGAGGATGTTCTGGGGCTGGAAGTGGGCTACCGCTTGATCCCGATGGTTGATGAAGGGCAAAGTGGGCAGTTACTCACTCGTATCCGAGGGATCCGCAAAAAATTTGCACAGGAGATGGGCTTTCTACCTCCACCAATTCATATTCGGGATAACCTCGATCTGTCGCCAACCGATTACCGTATCCTCTTAAAAGGTGTCGTTATCGGCCAGGGTGAGGTGCAGCCTGAACGCTGGATGGCCATTGATCCAGGCTGTGCAGAAGGCGATCTTCCCGGTATTCCTTGTCAGGATCCGGCGTTTGGTCTGCCAGCAATTTGGATCGATGAAGTGCTAAAAGAGCAGGCTCAAACGCAGAACTATACGGTCGTCGATCCAAGTTCGGTTATTGCCACGCACCTGAACCAAATTATCGGCAACCATACCGACGAGCTGTTCAGCCGCCAGGAAACCCAGCTTCTGCTGGAACGCATCACCAAAGAGATGCCGAAGTTAGTGGAAGATTTAATCCCAGATGTCATTAGCCTCACCACCTTCCATAAGGTGCTGCAAAATCTGCTGGCAGAACGTATCTCGATCCGCGACATGCGCACGATAATTGACACGCTGGCCGAGTTTTCACCGGCATTGACCGACCCGGATGAACTAACCGCCCAGGTGCGTATTCATCTTGGACGCGCAATTACGCAGCAGTGGTTCCCTGGCAATGATGACATTCAGGTTATTGGTATGGATCTCAATCTGGAAAGACTGCTTATCCAGGCGACCCAGAGCGGCAGCGCGATTGAACCCGGCATTGCAGAAAATATTCTCGTGCAGACGGAAAACGCCATACAACAGCAGAGCGCGATGGGCGCACCGCTGGTGCTGCTGGTTAATCACTCTATCCGCACGATGCTTTCTCGCTTCCTGCGTCGGGTCTACCCACAGCTGACGGTACTGTCTAACCTTGAGATCAGTAATAACCGTAATGTACGCATGTCATACGTGATTGGAGGCAAATAATGATTCAGCGTGCTGTGTGTACTCTTCTGGCTTCATTGCTTACGTGCTCAGCGCACGCAAATATTAACGCATGGAGCCAGAAAACCAGCGGCGGTGTAATAAGCGTAGGTGGGCAAATTCTCAGTGGGCGAGCGCTGCTCGCCCCCGATATCCCCTCCTCGGCAAAGGTGAGCAGCATTTCATGGCGGATTGTGTTACTGACGCCTCCACCACCAGAGCTGAAAATTAAACTCTGCAATGCCACAAAATGTCTGAATATCCCCACGCTGAGCGGGCAGATGAACGTTAAGATCCCCTTTTCTGCCGCAGATCACTTTAGGTTTATTTATGTCGTCAATCATCCGGGGCAGCTCTCCCCGACATTGAATGTGATAAGTAATGAATTAACGGTAAATTATCGCCGGTAAGTAGAGAAGGGAAAACCTATCCCTGCGGTATGGGGATAGGCTTAACGCCACAGATTTAGTATCGTATCAGTGGAAACCCGTAGAGGATTGAGAGGAGTACGCCTGGCTACTTTTTTTCCCGTGTTGCAGCATCGCAATATCCTTGCTTAATACATTCAATCGTATCTTTAATATTCTAGTTATTTCGTTTTCATTCTTAATAAGACTATTCAGGAATAAAGCAAAATGCTCCTTTTCGTCGGCCGTTAATCCATCAACCTGGTTATCAATAATCCCACGGAGTGCCACAATATAGCGCTGGGCAGACTCATAAAATTCATCCCACCGCCCTTCCTTAACCATATCAAGCAATTCAATATTTAGTTTATAAACCTCTTCACATCTCTCTGATAAGATATTAGTCATATATGCACCTGTATCTACTGTGGTTCAATTTCTTTCCAGGTTGTGGAAAGGTTTAATAATAGTTCAGCTACGTGTGATAGCGCTTCTGGATTCCCCTTCAGGTTAGCCTGCAATAGTGTACGGGACATGTATTCATATTGCTGATCCAACTGCAATGCGATCTCTTTACCTTTCTCATAATCCAGCGAGGCTCGCAAACCGTTATCGATAATATTGATAGCCTTAGAGATCATTTCACCGCGTTTTGCTACATTACCGTTATCGAAGAAGATTTTCGCTTTCAATATAGAGCTGTATGCGCCATCAAACAGCATAGAAATAAGTTGGTGCGGTGATGCGCCTTTTAGTTGGCTCTGAAGGTGAATCTGCGCATAGCTTTCTGGGCCGCGATTTGAGTACATAGTTGTCTCCGTGATAAACAACCGGCAGATAAATATCTGCCGGTTCAACTTGAAAATATTTAAAAATCACTTAGATAATAATGAAAGCAGTTGTGAACTCATGTTATTCATTTTTGACATTGCCGTATCGAGATTCTGGAATTGAACACGATATCTTTCGACCTGCGCATCAATGAGTTTTTGCGTTCTTTCGATTTGCGTTCCTACCTGTTTCACCTGCTCGCTAAGAGCATCCGTCGTCGATTTAATCAAACCGCCATCTTTGGAGTTTTTCTCACCCGCATATTCGGTAATGATGTCATTAAGGCCGCTCGCTAATCCTGGGGAGTCACCGTGTGCCATGAACATGTTAGCGATCTCATCCGGGTTATCGGCGATGGCGGCGTCCAACTTGTCTGTATCCAGCGTCATTTGCCCAGTGCTCGCATCAATTTTGATACCGAGGTCGGCAAGCGAGCCATAATCGGCTCCCGAATCGCCATATACCCCGTTCACGACACTGCCTATCTCGCTCATCATACCGCGCAGCATCGCATCACCCATTAACGCGCCACTATCAGAGCTTTGTGTCGCCACATCTTCATCTTTAAGTTTAGAGGTGTCGTTCGGGACGTACTTGCTCGCTGCCGTCGTTTTACTCAGCAATTCATTATATTGCTTAACAAAATCCTGCAGCGTTGTTTTAATCGCCGATGTGTCTGGCGTAAGCGTAAGCTGCTCACTTTCCTGCACACCAGAAACGCTATCTTTTGGCGTTACCGACGTCAGTTTCAGCGTCACACCCGTGATGATATCGCTGATATTGTTAGAAGAACGCGTATAAGTATCGCCATCGACTTTAACAATTGAGTTCTGGGCTGCGGAGACGGATGTCATATTGTCCCCTTTACTTGGGTCGCCCCCCTGGTTGGTATCCAGCACATTAGCAAGCTGGCTATCCCCATCAACCTTAACCGTCATTTCGCCATCCGAGCCGGTAACTTTTGAACTAAGTACCAGCTGGTAGCCAGCATCTGTACGCTGTACCGATGCACTAACCGTACTGTTTTGCTTATTAATTGCTTTCGCAATGTCATTCAGCGACGTTTGATCGTCATCAAGCTCCACGGTTAACTTCTTATTATTACCGTCACTATCTTTCAGATTCTGAGTGATAGTCAGCGTACGTTTGCCACCGGTTGTCGAGCCCAGATCGGTATCGGCATCACTTTCTAAACCCGTTTTCAGCTTGTGAGCGGTAGCTAGCTGCTCAACCGTAACGGAGTGGACATCGGCAAGCGCACCGGCACTGGCCGTCGCCGTAAAGTTTTTGTTTTCACTAATGTTTAAGGTATTAAATGCTTCACTGCTCAGTTTTTTGACGACAGTCTGTAAGGAAGAAAGTGCGCTGGAGATTCCCCCCCAGGTAGAAACTTTTGCGTTAAAGCTCTTTTGCCGATTAGTAAAGGGATTCAAACGAGTTTGTTCAGCGGCTTTCAGCTTCTCCAGCATTGATGCAGTGTCAATGCCACCCGTTCCAACACCTAATGACGAGATACCCATAGTATTTTCCTTGATGATAGCGGTTAGCGTCTATTAAATTCACTAATTTACATCGGACTTTATAGGTTTTAGTTTAATTTTTTTAGCCCTATACCAGCAACACTCAGCAAGGTTATGAACACAATTCCCCTCTTTTCAACGGATAGCCCATCGTTATTTTTATAACGACATAGGCAATACCCCGCCGGGATAAGATATCCTGGACTACAATTTTCATACGCTATATTTTATTAAATTTACATATGCGTCCAAAATTTGGCTCATATGTACTGATAGCCTGTTTAAATCCCGATCAATCTTTTAAAATTCATGCATTTATTACATTATTTTAAGCAAAAGAAAAACCACACCATCGGAATCGACACATCAGCGCTCTGCGTGCATCTTATATACGTCCTTTTCATCTACTGCTTTCTCCTCTCGTCTCCTCTCTTCTCCTCATAGACTAAACTTTCACAAACGCCCCAACGACCAGTAGATAGGTACACCTACTAACGCTGAAAACTCGAAAAACATTTTAACTAACCCCACAAGGCCAACAGGCATAAAAGAAAAGTGACAATGATTTTTTTTCATTTTTTTTTTTAGTTTTCCCTCAGACACCCGATATTTCTAGTATGCGAGCGAAACACCGCATATCTATATTGCATGACATATGCAACGGTATCATTTAATTATTGAGGAAATAGTATGGCACAGGTAATTAATACCAACGCACTGAGTCTGATGGCGCAGAATAACCTGAATAAATCTCAGTCTACTCTGGGTACTGCTATTCAGCGTTTGTCTTCCGGTCTGCGTATTAATAGCGCAAAAGATGACGCCGCTGGTCAAGCAATCAGCAACCGTTTCACCGCAAACATCACTGGCCTGTCTCAGGCATCACGTAACGCCAACGATGGTATCTCCATCGCTCAGACCACTGAAGGCGCGCTGAACGAAGTCAACGCTAACCTGCAGAACATCCGTCGTCTGGCTGTACAGGCGAAAAACGGTACTAACTCTGACTCTGACCGTCAGTCTATTCAGGATGAAATCAACCAGCGTCTGGATGAAATCAACCGTATCTCTGAACAGACCGAATTCAACGGCGTGAAAGTACTGAGCGAAGATCAAACTCTGTCTATTCAGGTTGGTAGCAACGATGGCCAGTACATCGATATTAAACTGAACAAAATGGATTCTGATAAGCTGGGCATGACCGGTTTCGCCGTTGCGGATGGTGTTGATACTTCTACCCTGAGCACTGTAACCGACGTTGAGGTTGATGCTGGCTATAAGTATGACTTCTCGAAAGCAACTGACAGCAGCTCTGGTTCTGTAGCCCTGACCGACATGGTTAAAGGTACTGATGACAAGTTGTATGTAACTGATGGTACTGATTATTACGCAGTAACTGACAACAACGGTACATTCGAGTACGATTCTGCGACTAAAGTAACCGCTGGTGATTTAACTGCGGCTCAGGGTGGTTCATCCGTCAATGGTAAAGCAGCTACCAAATCTGTTGCTGCAGACGTGACCGCACTGGGTAGCAATGAATTAATGGGCGACGGCAAAGGTAACTACTATGTTAAGGATGCTACTAGTGGCACCCTGACCAAAGCAAAAGTTGATGCCTCTGGTGTTGTCACCGATAGCGGTACTAAAGTAGCAACCGGTGCTGCAACTACTGACCCACTGGCTGTTATCGATAAAGCCCTGGCTCAGGTTGATGAACTGCGTTCCGGTCTGGGTGCGGTACAGAACCGTTTCG
>JBOFJM010000150.1:0-7766 GCA_051656825.1 Kluyvera sp. | reverse complement strand
CAGCCGGAAGTTACTGTTATACAAGCCCGCCAGCTCCTTCACCACCCCTTCGCTCCAGATCACCATCACTTCGGTCAGCCACCAGGCCAGCATGCCGCCGATCACCATGTTACGGCTCCCGCTGCGTGAAGCCGCCGGTGGTGATTGGCGACGTTAGCCGCCCAGAAGCGATCACCGTTGAGTGGGCAAAATATGCACAGTCTCTGACCGATAAACCGGTGAAAGGTATGCTGACCGGCCCAGTGACGATTCTGTGCTGGTCGTTCCCGCGTGAAGATGTGACTCGTGAAACCATCGCTAAACAAATTGCGCTGGCGTTGCGTGACGAAGTGGCGGATCTGGAAGCGGCAGGTATCGGTATTATTCAGATTGATGAACCGGCGCTGCGCGAAGGTTTACCGCTGCGCCGCAGCGACTGGGCGGCCTATCTGGAATGGGGCGTGGAAGCCTTCCGCATCAACGCCGCCGTGGCGCGCGATGACACCCAGATCCACACTCACATGTGTTATTGCGAGTTCAATGACATCATGGATTCCATCGCTGCGCTGGATGCCGATGTGATAACCATCGAGACTTCGCGCTCTGATATGGAACTGCTGGAATCGTTCGAAGAGTTTGACTACCCGAATGACATTGGGCCTGGCGTGTACGACATTCACTCGCCAAACGTACCAAGCGTCGAGTGGATTGAGGCACTGCTGAAGAAAGCCGCCCTGCGTATTCCGGCAGAACGCCTGTGGGTGAACCCAGACTGCGGCCTGAAAACGCGCGGCTGGCCGGAAACCCGTGCTGCGCTGGCGAACATGGTACAAGCCGCGCAGAACCTGCGTCAGGCGTAATGGCAGCAGTAATATTTATCTGTGAGGAGGCTTTTGCCTCCTCTTTTTTTTGCCTATTTTACCTGGCGCATGTCCTTCAATTCTTCTTTATGACATTTCTCACAAATATAATATCATTATATTGTTATAACAATTGCCACCAAAAATAACAAAGGAACCTCTGTATGGACTACAAACTGGTGGGAAACGCAATTGTGAAGCATTGTGGCGGCCTGTCGAATTTGCTGCATGTCACTAACTGTATGACGCGGGTGCGCATGACGATTGGCGATCCTTCGCTTGTTGATATCGCTGCGCTGAAAGGTATCGAGGGTGTGCTGGGCGTGGTGGAAGATGACACGCTCCAGGTGATTGTCGGGCCGGGGAAATCCTCAAAAGTCGCTGACGTTATCAATGCCTCATTGAAAGGTGCACCGGTGGATGACGCGCCGTTAAGCGACGTTGAGCAAAAAGCCAAGCTGGCGCGGGCACGCGCCAGAAAGCAGACGCGCACGAAGGTCATCCTCAAGCATATCGCGAATATCTTTGTTCCTATTCTGCCTGCGCTGATTGCCGCCGGTATCCTGATGGGCATTAACAACGTAGTGGTCAACTCGGCGGCATCCTGGGCGTTGAGCCATCATATTTCGGCGCTCGGCGACCTTTCGCCCACGCAGGTTGTGTTGGATCAGCGCCATTTGCTCGGTGTTAGCCAGTTCCTCGATATTGTTTCGAAAGCGTTGTTTGGCTTTCTGGCTATTTACGCTGGCATCACGGAGGCGCGTGAATTTGAAGGCAACTTGATTCTGGGTGGCCTGCTGGGGGCAATTACGATTGTGCCGCAGGTGACGGCTTTAGGGCTGATTCCCGGTCAGGGCGGCCTGATTGGCGTTATCTTTGCCGTCTGGTTGATGTGCCTGCTGGAAAAACAGGTGCGGCGGTTTGTGCCGGATATTGTGGATGTGGTGGTGACGCCAACAATTGTGCTGCTGGTGATGGCGGCGGCACTGCTTTTGGTCATCATGCCCGCTGCCGGTATTGTTTCTGACGGTATTTTGCATGGCCTGAACGGCTTGCTGGAACATGGCGGCATTGCCGCAGGGTTCGTGCTTTCGGCGCTGTTCCCATTCCTGATTTCACTCGGCCTGCATCACGGCCTGTTCCCGATTCATATTGAGATGATTAACGCCACCGGACACGCGCCGCTGTTTGCTATCCAGATTATGTCTAATGCGGGGATGGTCGGCGCGGCTACCGCCGTTCTCTTGCTAACGCGCGACCCAGTGATGAAGAAAATTGCTAAAGGGGCGATTCCAACCTCCATTCTGGCCGTGGGTGAGCCGACCATTTTTGGCGTCAATATTCCCGCCGGTTTTGCCTTTATTACCGGTTCGATTGGTGCGGGTTTTGGCGGTGTGATGGTGGTGTTGCTTGGCGTCTCTACCAACGGCGTTGGTGCTGCGGGGCTTTCGGCGCTGCCGCTTATCGCCGATGGCAAATATCTGCAATACATCTTGTCATGGTTAGTGGGCTGTGCAGCGGCGTTTGCGCTGACGTATGTCGTCGGCAAAGTCCGTGGTTACGATAAAGAAACGGCGTGAAGAGAGGAAAGGTATAACTCATGAAAGCCATTATGTTGATGTTTGATTCGCTCAATAAACGTCTGTTGTCGGCTTATGGCAGCGATCGGGCGATCACACCGAATTTCCAGCGGTTAAAGGAACGTACCGTACGCTTCGACAATTTCTACGTCGGCAGTATGCCGTGTATGCCCGCGCGTCGGGAGTTGCATACCGGGCGCTATAACTTCCTCCATCGCGGCTGGTCGCCGCTGGAGCCGTTCGATGATTCCGTGCCGGAAATGCTCAAGAAAAAGGGCATTCATACCCATCTGGTCACTGACCATAAGCACTATTGGCGAGATGGCGGCGCAACCTACCACTCGCGATATAGCACGTATGAATTTATTCGCGGTCAGGAAGGCGACGCCTGGAAGGGCGTAGTGGATAAGCCGGAATATCGTTATGAATCCGGCGAGCCGGAGGAAATCAAACAGCGGCGCGTGACCAGCCGAGTGCAGCACCAGATTAACGTGCAGTTTATGCAAAATGAGGACGATCACCATCTGGCGCGCACTATTAATAAAGGGCTGGAGTTCATCGATACCAACCATGCCAGCGACAACTGGTTCTTGCAGTTGGAGTGTTTTGACCCGCACGAGCCGTTCTTCGTGCCGGAAAAATATCTGAAGATGTACGGTATCGACGATCCTTCGCAGTTCGACGGTTGGCCGCCGTACTATTTCGTCACCGAAAGTGACGAGCGCAAGAGCGTGATTCAGAAGTATTACATGGCGTTGCTGACCATGGTGGATGCTTATGTCGGTAAAGTCCTCGACTACATGGACCGCTACGACCTGTGGAAAGACACGATGCTTATCGTCAATACCGACCACGGTTTCTTGCTTGGAGAGCACGAGTGGTGGGGCAAAAATATTATGCCGCTGTATAACGAAGTGGCGAATACGCCTTGCTTCATTTGGCATCCGCAGTGTGGTGGGGCGGGTGAATCGCGGCAGGCGCTGGCGCAAACTATCGATATCCCGGCAACACTGCTGGACTGCTTCGGCCTGGATAAACCGGCGGATATGCAAGGGAAGTCGCTGTTGCCGGTATTGCGTGACGACACCCCCGTGCGTGACTACGCGCTGTTTGGCTATCACGGTTGCCATATCAACATTACCGATGGCCGCTATGTTTATATGCGCTCGCCGATTGAGCAAGGTATCGACGGCCTGTATGAATACACGCTGATGCCAACCCGCATTAACCGACGTTTTATGCCCGGAGAGTTGCAGGGCATGACGCTGCATCCGCCGTTTAGCTTCACCAAAGGCTGTCAGGTGATGAAAGTGCCTGCGGAGTCTGTCATGACGCGCGATGCCGATCGTTTTGGCCACCGCTTGTATGACTTGCACACCGACCCATCGCAGCAAACGCAGTGCGCCAGCCAGTCAACGGCGCGGCGGTTATGCGACCATCTTGTTGAAATGATGCAACAAAGTGATGCGCCAACAGAGCTGTACCCGCGCTACGGTCTGGATGATGCGCGAAGCCCGCTGCTGGGATTTGATCCGCATTTACTGCCGGAGCTGGCCGATTTTGCGCCGCAGATTCGCTACGGCCTGTTTGCGCTATTGCAGCATCTGGAAGGGAGCGGGCAGCACTCATTGGTCGAGAAACTTCAGGCGGAGTGTAAACCCAGTTGGACGCGAGAAAATTTGTGGGCTTTCGTACAGAACGACGTACCGGAGGAGCAGCATCAGAGCGTGTACTATAAGATGGCGTTAGAAATGCGACTGGATTAAGTAGTCTCCCCGGCGAAAGCCGGGGAAAAGGAGTACGGAGTTAATGAAAGAAGAATTAGATTATTCGCGCGGCGCTAAGCCTTTGTATGCTCAGCTATACGATATCCTGCTAGAAAAGCTGAAAACCGGCGAATACAAAAAGCATGATGTGCTGCCCACCGAGGCCGAGTTTGAGGAAATTTTTGGCGTTAGCCGCATCACCGCGCGCCGCGCGTTGGCAGAGCTTGCCGCCAAAGGGCTGGTAAAACGCCAGGCGGGCATCGGCACGATGGTTATCAGCACTTCTGAAAAGCAGGAAGTGAAGACCCGCGTACGCCTGATTGACGGTCATCAACAGCACCCAATCGAGCGTAATAACCTGAAGCTGGAACAGCAACTGCCGCCCGATACGGTCGCCGAGGCATTTGGCCTCGACAACAAAACTGCGCTGCATCTGCTGACGCGAACTATCTACCGGCAAAACGAACAGCCCGCGCAGGTTAACTACATCTGGCTGACGGCGCGCCTGCAAAACCTTTCGTTAGAGTCGCTGAGCGGTGGCCTCTACAGCATGCTGGAGGAGAACGATGAAAATATCGAAAGCTTCCAGGATGTGATCACGGCGGAGATGCCTACGCCAGAGGATTGCCAGATTTTACGTATTCAACCCTCCGAGCCACTGCTGGTGAAAACCCGTAAAGGCTATAACGAGAATGGTGAACTGGTGGAGTTTAGCGTCGCTAAGCATATCGCCAGTTGCTACCAGTATATTGTTGAGAACAGCCGATGATGGCGGTGAGTCAGTGACAAAAAGGATTAACCCGAGATGGCGCTAGCAGGTTGCCACGTCATGGCAAAGCCCACCGGTTCGGTGTGCAATATTGATTGTTCGTACTGCTTTTATCTCGAAAAAGAAGCGCTGTACCCTGAGCGGAATAAAAACTGGCGGATGTCGGACGACACCCTGGAATGCTACATCCGCCAGCATATAGAGGCTCAGTCCGGCGATACGGTGACTTTCGCCTGGCAAGGTGGCGAACCGACCATGATGGGGCTGCCCTTTTTTCAGCGAGTGGTCGAATTAAGCGCGAAGTACGCCAACGGCAAAAAGATAGAACATGCGCTCCAGACCAACGGCATCCTGATTGATGATGAATGGGCGCGCTTTTTTGCCCAGCACCATTTCCTGGTGGGCATCTCGATTGATGGGCCCGCGCATCTGCATAACCAATACCGCGTTAACCGCGCCGGTAAAGGCACTCACGAGAAAGTGATGGCTGCCATCGCCACGCTGAAGGCGCACGATGTGGCATTCAACACGCTAACCGTCGTGGGTAAGCACAACGTGGGACATGCGCGTGAAGTGTACGATTTCTTACTCGCAGCAGGCTCGCGGTATATCCAATTTATCCCGCTGGTCGAGCGCATCAGCAACAATGAATCTTCTGTCCTGCAACTGGTGCTGCCGGGCGAGAGCGCGGCAAAACTGGCTCCGTGGACAGTGCCTTCGTGGCAGTTTGGCGAGTTTCTGTGCCAAATTTTTGACGTTTGGGTACGCCGCGATGTCGATAGCGTTTATGTGCAAATGTTTGACGTCGCGCTGGCGGCCTGGGCTGGGCAGCCTCCGGTGCTGTGTGTCCATTCTGAAACCTGTGGACATGCCTTTGCGCTAGAGTCGAACGGTGATTTGTATAACTGCGATCACTACGTTTATCCCGAGCACAAACTGGGCAATATCCACCAAACAAGTATTCAAACGCTCAACAATAGTGAACAGGCCATCGCATTTGGGCTGGCGAAAAAAGAGCGGCTGACGACGGATTGCCAGCGCTGTGACTTCCGCTTTGCCTGCCACGGCGGCTGCCCTAAACACCGCTTTGCCGTTTCGCCAGGTGGCCTGCCGGGGCATAACTATTTATGCGCGGGTTATAAGCATTTTTTCCAGCATATTGCGCCGTATATGAATGTTTGCCAGCAATTACTGGAGAATGGCTATCCGGCCTCGGCGATTATGTCATGGCTGGCGTAAGAGGCGCGAAAAGCGCCGGTGGATATCTCTCGTAACGATCCTTGCCCGTGCGGTAGCGGCAAAAAATATAAGAAATGCTGCGGCGCAGCATGAGGGGAAAACGCCGCCATGATACAAGCGGCGTTGCGAAGTTAGGCTTTTTTCCCAGCGTATTGCGCGAACCACGCCAGCATCCTCTGCCAGCCATCTTGCGCCGATTCCTGGTGATAGCTCGCGCGGTAATCGGCGTTAAACGCATGACCGGCGTCCGGGTATACTACGATTTCCGCTGTCGCATTGGCGGCTCGCAGCGCCTGGCGCATGGTTTCTACTGACTCAAGCGGAATACCGGTATCTTGCCCACCGTATAAACCCAGCACCGGCGCGCTGAGATCGACTGCGACATCGACCGGATGCTTCGGGTTATTTAACGTTTTGTCACCCAGCAGACGTCCATACCAGGCCACCGCCGCTTTTAACTGCGGGTTGTGTGCGGCATACAGCCATGCAATTCGCCCGCCCCAGCAAAAACCGGTTATCGACAAACGGCTGGCATCACCGCCGTTGCGCGCGGCCCAATTTGCCACGTGATCGAGATCGGCCAGCACCTGGGCATCGGGCACTTTTGTGGCCAGCCCGCTGAAAAGTGAAGGAATATCGGCATAATCATTTGGATCACCCTCGCGGAAATACAGCTCCGGCGCGACCGCCAGATACCCCTCCAGCGCTAAACGACGGCAAATATCACGAATGTGCTCATGGACGCCAAAAATCTCCTGCACTACGATGATTACCGGTAGGGGCGCATCGCGATGTTTTGGCTGTGCGTAAAAGGCTGGGAGCATCTCACCTTGAGAAGGAATCGACGTTTCTCCCGCCGCGATGGTCTCGTCGGGCGTATGAACGGCAGTCGTGGCATGAGGCGAAGCAGCAGGTGCAAATCCGGGTTGTTTGTTGATTGTCATGGCATTCTCCGTACCCTTTTAATGAACTCATAGCCGAATCACAGTGCCTGAATGCGGCGTATTTTTGTGCAGCAGGTAATAACAATAACTTGTTAATGTGATGTAAATCACTAATTGCGCGAAATTTAATGTAACATTTTTAATTCTTAGTGATGGTAATCACGAAAAAGAGTTGTGGTCTTCTATAAAGTACATTTTTGCTTCTTCTGACAAAACTGAACCACAGAGGAGTTCTTTATGTCCAAGTCTGATGTTTTTCATCTCGGCCTCACTAAAAACGATTTACAAGGGGCTACGCTGGCAATCGTCCCCGGTGACCCGGAGCGTGTGGAAAAGATCGCCGCGCTGATGGACAAGCCGGTAAAACTGGCATCTCATCGTGAATTCACCTCCTGGCGTGCAGAGCTTGATGGCAAGCCAGTGATTGTTTGTTCTACCGGTATCGGCGGCCCATCGACGTCTATCGCGGTTGAAGAACTGGCTCAGCTCGGCATCCGTACCTTCCTGCGTATTGGTACCACCGGCGCCATTCAGCCGCACATTAACGTAGGTGATGTTCTGGTGACCACCGCTTCTGTCCGCCTGGACGGTGCAAGCCTGCACTTTGCGCCGATGGAGTTCCCGGCGGT
>JBOFJM010000149.1:0-2106 GCA_051656825.1 Kluyvera sp. | reverse complement strand
ACACTGCTGCTGATTTTGCGGGTTTTGTGGCGTCAGGTAGCCGTCGTAGCACAAGACCTGGCGCAGCGCCGACAGCGACTTGCTGGTGGGAATATGGCTCACCTGGCCGCCCACGGCATACACCGGTAGTTCAGCCGTTTGCGCCAACTGGTTGATGTTATGTCCGGTTGCCAGAACCACCGACGCCGCCGTGGCAGTATTGCCGCAGGCGAAGTTCAGTTGCCAGCCATCGCCCTGTTTTTCCAGCGAGGTGAGCGCGTGATGCCAGTGAACGGTTAGCCCGTGCTGGCAGGCCAGCGCTAGCGCACCGGCGGTTAACTGCGCCGGACACAGCCAGCCACCGGCTGGGTATTCGATACCTCCGCAGCCAGTTGCCAGCCCGGTATGTTCAACAACGTCCTCGGCGCTAACCGCATGGGCAATTTCCGTGGGTAAATTCAGCGCCAGCATGTGCTCAATTTTTTGCTGGCTTTTTTCATCCCAGCCAAGCTGAGTTACGCCGCACCACTGGTGGTCGAACTCGACGCCTAAGCTGTCGTACAGACGGCGGGCGAAAGTGAACGCGTGCGGGAAAAAATCAGCTAACGCAGCGTCATGCGCGCTCAGAAGCGGGTAAAGTGCGCCCTGGCGGTTGCCGGATGCGCCTTGAGCAGGGGCATCGTCGGCGCAGTACAAGGTGACCGACCAGCCCCTGCGTAGTAGGGCGAGAGAAAGTAGCGCGCTGGCAATGCCACCGCCGATAATCACCACCTCACGCGCCTTGCTGCCCGTGCGGGCAAACCACGGGGTACGTGTTGCATCGGGTTGGGGGAGCGTTATTTCACCGGTGAGCATTTCACGCTTGCGGCCAAACCCTTTGCGTTTGCACATCGTAAAGCCTGCGTCCTGTAAACCCCGGCGAACAAAACCGGCGGAGGTAAACGTGGCTAATGTGCCGCCGGGACGCGCCGTTCGCGCCATCGCGGCAAACAACGCCGGTGTCCACATGTCTGGATTTTTGGCAGGCGCAAAGCCATCAAGGAACCACGCATCCACCTGCTGATTAAACGTATCGTCGAGTTGATCGGTAAGCTCATTGATATCACCGAACCATAAATCCAGCGTGACCCGCCCGCCGTCGAGCAGTAGACGGTGGCAGCCCGCCAGCGGCAGGGGCCATTGCGCCTGTAGCTGCGCCGACCACGGCGCTAATTCAGGCCAATGCTGGTGCGCCAGGCGGAGATCTTCTGCCTTCAGCGGGAATTTTTCAAAACTGACGAAATGTAATCTTTGCAGCGTAGCGTCAGGGTGCTGGCGGCGAAAATCATCGAAAGCCTGCCACAGGGTCAGAAAATTTAGCCCCGTCCCAAAGCCGCTTTCCGCGACCACAAACAGTGGGCGAGGGTGCTGGGGAAAACGTACCTCTAACTGGTTACCACCCAGAAAAACGTAGCGCGTTTCTTCCAGGCCATTATCGTTGGAGAAATAGACGTCGTCGAAATCTCGGGAAACAGGTGTACCCTCACTGTTAAATTCGAGGTTGGCGGATTGTATGGCGTTATGTTTCACGTAAGTTACTCGCGCGGCAAGGACTCTGCCGATCTTAACGATGAGTGCCCGCAGGCGCAAATTTCTGCATAAAATTGCTGATCGGACTTGTTCGGCGTACAAGTGTACGCTATCTTGCGACACGAAACTTAATATAAGTGCGACTTACAGAGGTATTGAATGAAACGTGCAGTGATTACTGGCCTGGGCATCGTTTCCAGCATCGGTAACAACCAGCAGGAAGTCCTGGCATCTCTGCGTGAAGGACGCTCAGGGATCACTTTCTCTCAGGAGCTGAAGGATTCTGGCATGCGTAGCCACGTCTGGGGCAACGTAAAACTGGATACCACTGGCCTCATCGACCGCAAAGTTGTGCGCTTTATGAGCGACGCATCTATCTATGCTTTCCTGTCCATGGAGCAGGCGATTGCTGACGCTGGTCTCTCTGATGAGACTTATCAAAATAACCCGCGTGTCGGCCTGATTGCAGGTTCCGGTGGCGGTTCCCCGCGTTTCCAGGTGTTCGGCGCTGATGCTATGCGCGGCCCACGCGGTCTGAAAGCGGTTGGCCCATATGTG
>JBOFJM010000148.1:0-1645 GCA_051656825.1 Kluyvera sp. | reverse complement strand
GGGCGCTAACGCGATGTCCAGCGGAGACAAGCTGAATCAGCAGCAGAACCCCGCCGACTAAAATCGCGTTACCGATAAGCCCGGCGAAGGTTGTCGCCGCCGAGGAGTGCAGCGGAACCTGCTGTTGCTCCGGCGTCATGCTCTGAACTAAATCAAGCAGGCCCCTGCTATTATCCAGGTGATCCCCAACCGTCAGCGTTGGAAGCTGCTCATCGCTGGGTGAAAAGGCATGGCCAAGCACCACCGTGATAAATGAACAGAGCAAGGTAATCAGTAAAATAGTGACAAACTGATTACGAAAAAAATTACCCGTGTCACGGTATACCGACTGCGCCGTGATAGACATGCACTCTCCTTGCTTATTGCAGGTATTAATCAGCCGGCAATTGTACAGCAAATCACGCTGGCGTAGCAGCCTCTGCGCTGGTCTCGCTAAGTATATCTTTGTAAAGAGGAACTCGCGGTGACAGGCCGTAGCGCGCACGGGCGCGGTTACAGGCTTCATTTGTCTCGCCGTTTTCACCGGACATAGCGAATTCTCGACAGGGAGAAGGGCGATTATCGTAAATCGAACAGCTAACCGACTCACCGATTTCGCCACACAGCGCTGAACAGCGGCACTGACGTTGGTTAGTGCCTCTCATGCAGCGAAGAAAAGGGGTTAAGGGCTCGGTCAGCTGCACAGGCACAGTGCCACCAGCATCATCGGCTTCAGCCCAATAGAAAGAGACTCGAAAATACGCACAACAGGCACCGCACGTCATGCACGGGTTGATTTCACTCATGATTACACCTGATAAAAACGCATTAAAACAAGGTTTAGTATGTAAATTATCCAGCCGTGACGCTGGCGACAAGAGGGGAACGAAAAGAATTTCTCTGAAAATCATAAAATTGACGTTGAGTGAATATGTCGCGGTGTTACGGAGTGGTAAAAATTAATCTGGATCAATAAATGTTAAAACTAACAATTTTGTGTGATCCATAACGGATCAAAAGTAACGCGTTGTGGGTATATTTGCTGCGCTTTAAAAACCATAATGAGGAAGTGGATATGAAGAAGTTAGCAACAGTTGCATTAATGTTGAGTACCTTTTCTGGCGGCGTCTGGGCGCATGACGCAGGGGAATTTTTCATTCGTGCGGGTTCAGCGACCGTGCGGCCGACCGAAGGCTCTGATAATGTTCTGGGCGCGCTCGGTGGTTTTAACGTCAGCAATAACACGCAGTTAGGGTTTACCTTCACTTATATGGCGACGGAAAATGTGGGTATTGAGCTGCTGGCAGCGACGCCTTTCCGCCATAAAGTCGGCACTGGCCCGACGGGTGATATCGCCACCGTTCACCATTTACCGCCGACGCTGATGGCGCAGTGGTATTTTGGCGACGCGCAGAGTAAATTCCGCCCTTACGTTGGTGCCGGTATCAACTACACCACCTTCTTTGATAATGATTTCAACGATAACGGCAAAGCGGCGGGGCTATCCGATCTCAGCCTGGACGACTCCTGGGGCGCGGCGGGGCAAGTGGGTCTTGACTATCTGATCAACCGAGACTGGCTGCTGAATATGTCAGTCTGGTACATGGATATCGACACCAACGTGAAGTTTAAAGCGGGCGGTGTTAATCAAAGCGTGAGCACCCGT
>JBOFJM010000147.1:0-7254 GCA_051656825.1 Kluyvera sp. | reverse complement strand
ATCAGCAGCCAACGCGGGGAATGTGTTTAGCGGCTAGTTGTCGGAAGGCGCTTCGTCTATCAGGCAGCTATATCTGCATCAAGGGCGGCGTTGTCCGCTCTTTTGTTTTCGATTTCTGAGGTTTTATGTCTGTGGTAATCAGTGACGCCTGGCGTCAGCGTTTTGGCGGCACGGCACGTCTGTACGGTGAAAAAGCGCTGCAAGTTTTTGCTGACGCGCACGTTTGCGTGGTGGGCATTGGCGGCGTAGGGAGTTGGGCGGCGGAAGCGCTAGCGCGTACCGGTATCGGGGCTATCACGCTTATCGATATGGATGATGTGTGCGTGACCAACACCAACCGGCAAATTCATGCGCTGGGCGGCAACGTCGGCCAGTCGAAGGCTGAGGTGATGGCGGAGCGTATCCGGCTGATTAACCCAGAATGTCGCGTGACCGTGATTGACGATTTCGTCACTCCAGATAATGTGGCTGAATATATGAGCGCGGGCTATAGCTATGTCGTCGATGCGATTGATAGCGTGCGACCAAAAGCGGCACTGATTGCTTACTGTCGGCGCTATAAAGTGCCGTTGGTCACGACCGGCGGTGCGGGTGGGCAAGTTGACCCGACGCAGATTCAGGTCAGCGATTTAGCCAAAACCATTCAAGATCCTCTGGCGGCGAAACTGCGCGAGCGGCTGAAAGGCGAGTTCGGCGTGGTGAAAAACAGTAAAGGGAAACTGGGCGTGGATTGCGTGTTTTCTACTGAAGCGCTGGTTTATCCGCAGTCCGATGGCTCGGTATGTGCTATGAAAAGTACGGCGGAAGGGCCGAAGAGAATGGACTGCGCTTCTGGTTTTGGTGCGGCAACGATGGTCACCGCAACCTTTGGTTTTGTTGCGGTGTCCCACGCGTTGAAAAAGATGCTCGCGAAAGCGGAGCGTCAGGCGAGCGCTTGACGCGCGGCATCGGTTATCGCCTCACTCAGGGCGGTTAAGCCCTGAGTCCGTGAAGCGCTCAACTGGCCACGCAGCCCCAGTTCATCAAATAAAGCGAGTGGGTCGGATGCGAGAATTTCCGCCGCTTGCTTGCCTTCAACGGCGGTTAACAGCACCGCCAGCAGGCCGCGCACAATACGCCCTTCGCTATCACCAAAGAAATGCAGCGCCCCATCTTGCCCTTGCTGATAACCCAGCCAGACGCGGTTTTCGCAGCCGGGGATCTCGCGCGCTTGTGCTTTTAATTCATCGGTCAGCGCCGGAAGTTTTTTACCCAACATAATCAGTTGACGATATTTATCTTCCCATTGCTGAAGTTGCGCAAACTGCTGGCGCAGCGTGTCGGGGGTGATAGTCGTGCCAAAAGTATGCAAAGAAGTCGTCATTCATCCACCAGAAGTTCGAGCGCTCGATCAACGGCGTTGACCAGCGCGTGTACATCATCTTGCGTATTATACGGGGCAAACGATGCGCGGAGCGTACCGCTGACGCCAAGCGCTGCCAGCAGCGGCTGGGCGCAGTGCTGGCCCGCGCGCAGCGCAATGCCGTATTCCGCCAGCAGCGTGACCATGTCGCTGTGGTGAACACCAGCAAAATCAAACGCTAACAGGCTGGAGTCCTGACAGCGGAAAGAGCGAAAACCGGGGCGCTTCGCCAGTTCTTCTTCCGCCAGCGTTGCCAGCCCACGGCTCCAGGATTCCGCCTGTGCCATATCCACTTCAGACAGCCATTCCAGCGCGGCGCTAAGGCCAATCACTCCGGCGACGTTTGGCGTACCGGCTTCCAGGCGATACGGTACAGGCTGCGTGGTGAACCCGTCGAAGCTGACTTCGCTTATCATCTTGCCGCCGCCCAGCCACGGCGTCATTGCGTCCAGTAGCTCACTTTTGCCGTACAGCACACCAATGCCGGTCGGCCCGTAGAGTTTATGACCAGAGAACGCATAGAAGTCGATATCCAGCGCCTGTACGTCTGCCGGGAAATGCACAGCGCCCTGTGCGCCATCAACCATCACGACCATGCCCGCTTGATGCGCGAGGGTAATAGCGCGTGACAGATCGGGGCAACCGCCGGTCACATTCGACATTTGCCCCAGTGCCAGAATACGGCTGCGAGGGGTGATAATCGCGGGGAGTTGCGCAACATCCGGTAAATTATCCGCCGCCAACGGCAGCGGTATGACTTTAGCGCCGGTTTGTTGCGCCACCATAAGCCACGGAACCAGGTTGGCGTGGTGCTCGGCGGTGCTGACAATAATTTCATCACCCGGCTGGAGGCGTGGACGCGCATAGCATTGCGCCACCATATTGATGGATTCCGTCGTACCGCGCGTCCAGACGATATTTTTGCCGTCGGGCGCGTTCAGCCATTGGGCCACCTGGCTGCGTGCGGCTTCATAACGCGCGGTCAGGCGTTGTGCTTCGGCAAACTGGCTGCGGTGAACGTTACCCGCGCTGAGCGAGTAAAAGTGATTGGTTGCCTCGATCACCGCCTGCGGTTTTAAAGCCGTCGCGGCGCTATCAAGGTACACCCCGGCATCATGCAGGGCGGGAAACTGTGCGCGAAATTGCGCGGGGGAGAATGCGTTCATGGTGTTCCTCATCTCAAGGGGGAGAGAGTCGCGCAATTTGGCCTGGCTTTCAACTTTGTCGCGTAAAGAGGGGGTGTTGTGGGCAAAAAAAAGCACCGCAAGTGGCGGTGCTACATTAATCACTATGGACAGACAGGGTAAATGTACAGGAAGTGAAAAAGGGTAGCTTGGCTACCGTGATCTGAATTGCAGACCAATTGCAAACACAACAACACAACATCACAACCGTAAGCCAAAAGCTCTTCAGAACACGCATTCCGAAAAAAGCTTCTCGTTCCGGCTCAGGAAGTGCCGCCATGATAGGTATTTGCTGGTAGAAGCTCAACGGACAAATTATAATGTCTCAGATAAAAAAAACTAATAGGTTAATTGTTGTTTCCTATTTGTTAAAACCAGTTAACAATTGAGTTCCGGGACTATGTCAAAGCGTTTGCCACCTCTTAATGCATTACGTGTATTTGATGCAGCCGCGCGTCATTTAAGCTTCACGCGCGCGGCCGATGAGCTTTTTGTGACGCAAGCCGCAGTAAGCCACCAAATCAAGTCTCTTGAGGACTTTTTGGGGCTGAAACTGTTTCGCCGTCGCAACCGCTCACTGCTGTTAACGGAAGAAGGGCAGAGCTATTTCCAGGACATCAAAGAGATCTTTTCGCAATTAACAGAGGCAACGCGTAAACTACAGGCTCGGAGCGCAAAAGGGGCGTTGACCGTCAGTTTATTGCCCAGTTTTGCTATCCAATGGCTGGTTCCTCGCCTCTCAAGCTTTAACTCAGCTTATCCGGGAATTGATGTCAGAATCCAGGCGGTAGACCGTCAGGAGGACAAACTTGCGGATGATGTTGACGTGGCTATTTTTTATGGCCGTGGTAACTGGCCGGGGCTGCGCGTGGAAAAACTGTATGCCGAGTATTTGCTCCCAGTCTGTTCCCCACTGTTGCTGACCGGTGATAAGGCGTTGAAAACGCCCGCTGATTTGGCTAAACACACGTTACTGCATGATGCTTCCCGCCGCGACTGGCAAACGTATACGCGCCAACTGGGGCTAACCCAAATCAACGTGCAGCAAGGGCCTATTTTTAGCCATAGCGCGATGGTGTTACAGGCTGCGATTCATGGTCAAGGCGTCGCATTGGCGAATAACGTGATGGCACAATCTGAAATTGAAGCGGGTCGTCTGGTGTGCCCGTTTAATGACGTCCTCGTCAGTAAGAATGCATTTTATCTGGTTTGTCATGACAGTCAGGCAGAACTGGGTAAAATAGCGGCCTTCCGTCAGTGGATTCTGGCGAAAGCGGCCCATGAGCAAGAAACTTTTCGTTTTCGTTACGAACAATAAATGTAGGGTACTACCATGACCAGCCGGTTTATGCTGATTTTTGCCGCCATCAGTGGCTTTATTTTCGTCGCACTAGGCGCGTTTGGCGCACATGTGCTGAGCAAATCGTTGGGCGTTGTTGAAATGGGCTGGCTCCAGACTGGTCTGGAATATCAGGCATTTCACACGCTGGCGATTTTCGGCCTTGCGGTCGCGATGCAGCGCCGCATCAGTATTTGGTTTTACTGGAGCAGCGTATTTCTGGCGTTGGGTACGGTGTTGTTTAGTGGAAGCCTGTACTGCCTGGCGTTGTCCCATTTACGCCTTTGGGCGTTTGTTACCCCAGTCGGCGGCGTGAGTTTCCTCGCCGGTTGGGCATTAATGTTGATCGGTGCCATCCGACTTAAGCGTAAGGGTGTTGTTCATGAATAAGGTTGTGCTGTATTGCCGCCCTGGGTTTGAGAAAGAGTGTGCAGCGGAAATCACGGATAAAGCCGGGCGTCGCGAGGTGTTCGGTCTTGCGCGCGTTAAAGATAACTCGGGCTATGTGATTTTTGAATGCTATCAGGAAGGCGATGCCGATAAGCTGGCGCGCGAGCTGCCGTTTAGCTCATTAGTGTTTGCTCGCCAGATGATTGTAGTGGGCGAACTGCTGAAAGATTTACCAGCGGAAGACCGTTTGACGCCTGTGGTGGGAATGCTCCAGGGCGTGGTGGAAAAGGGCGGGGATTTGCGTGTTGAAGTCGCCGACACCAACGAAAGCAAAGAGCTGTTGAAGTTCTGCCGTAAGTTCACCGTGCCGCTGCGCGCTGCGTTGCGTGAGGTTGGCGTGTTGGCTAACTACGAAACGCCAAAACGCCCCGTTGTGCACGTGTTCTTTATCGCACCGGGCTGCTGTTATACCGGTTATTCCTACACCAACAACAACTCGCCGTTCTATATGGGGATTCCGCGTCTGAAATTCCCTTCCGATGCGCCAAGCCGTTCAACCCTCAAGCTCGAAGAGGCGTTCCACGTCTTTATTCCTGCCGATGAGTGGGATGAGCGTTTAGCCAACGGCATGTACGCGGTCGATCTGGGGGCTTGCCCTGGCGGTTGGACGTATCAGTTGGTTAAACGCAATATGTGGGTTTCTTCCGTTGATAATGGCCCGATGGCGCAAAGCCTGATGGATACCGGCCAGGTGACCTGGCTGCGTGAAGATGGTTTCCGCTATCGTCCTACCCACAGCAACATCTCGTGGATGGTGTGCGACATGGTAGAAAAACCGGCGAAAGTGGCGGCGCTGATGGCGGAGTGGCTGGTAAACGGCTGGTGTCGTGAGACCATTTTTAACCTCAAGCTGCCGATGAAAAAGCGCTATGAGGAGTTGTCGCAAAACCTGGCGCATATCCAGGCGAAGCTTGATGAACACGGCATTAACGCGCAGATTCAGGCGCGCCAGTTGTACCATGACCGCGAAGAGGTCACCGTTCACGTTCGCCGTTTGTGGGCTGCCGTGGGTGGACGCCGCGACGAACGTTAATTTCGTGCGATTGTGTGCCTGATGGCGCTGCGCTCTACAATTCCGCAATACCTGTAGGCCGGATAAGGCGTTTACGCCGCATCCGGCGATGCTGTTCTAGCGCCCTGCCAGCCGTAACTGCTGCAAATTCCCATCGATGTGCAAATCCGTTTGTAACCGCGCGATATCCCGGCATAAAAATGCCATCTCTTTATGCGCTTCCAGCTTCTTACGCCACTTCTCCGGCACGTCATCTAGCTGCGCATACAGCGCCTCTAGCGTCCCGAACTGTACCAGCAACTGGGTGGCGCTTTTCGGGCCAATCCCCACAACACCTGGAACCTTTGAACTGCTAATTCCCGCCAGCCCCCAGTAATCCGGTAGCTGCTGCGGCTGCACGCCAAACTCTTTGGCGATAAACGGCGCATCCAGCCAGCGCTTCTGGAAATAATCACGAATGCGCAGCGTCGGTGAAAGCAATTGGCAATAGCCTTTATCGGTAGACACGATGGTTGCCTGATGCCCCGCCTGAGCGACTTTTACCGCCAGAGTCGCGGCTAAATCATCGGCTTCATTACCACGGGAAACCCAGCAGCGCACGCCGCGCAGCTCGAATGCTGCGCGCAGGGCGGGCATTTCGGCATGGAGTTCATCGGGCATCGGTGGACGCCCCGCTTTGTAGTCCGGGAGCCGCTGGTGACGCCAGCCGCTGTTACGTGCCTCATCATCAAACACCGCCACCGCGTGTGTCGGCTGGCTGTGAACAATCAGCTGATCAAGCGCATGTTGGCAGGTATCGACGCAAGGCGACCCTTGCACGGCATGAATGCGGCGGATTAAGTTGAGTGCATCAACGATGAGTAAATGTACGGCCACGCGAGTTCTCCCTAACTGACTAAGCGCTAAGGGTAACATTCACGGCAGGGTAGAGGCTATTGGCAGGGGATAAAACGGGAAGAGGCCTCGCAAAACGAGGCCTCTGGGGAGAGATTAGTCGCAGGCGACGACTTTCATCGCCAGACCGCCGCGAGAAGTTTCGCGGTATTTAGCATTCATGTCTTTCCCGGTTTCGTACATTGTCGCGATAACTTTATCGAGGCATACGCGCGGTTCGCTGGTACGGCGCAGCGCCATACGCGCGGCGTTGACCGCTTTCACTGCCGCAATGGCGTTACGTTCGATGCACGGTACTTGCACCTGTCCGGCAACCGGATCACAGGTCAGCCCCAGGTTGTGTTCCATAGCGATTTCCGCCGCGATGCACACCTGAGCAGGGCTTCCGCCCAGCAGTTCCGCCAGACCCGCCGCCGCCATAGAGCAGGCCACGCCGACTTCACCCTGGCAGCCCACTTCCGCGCCAGAAATGGATGCGTTCATCTTGTACAGTGAGCCAACGGCGCTGGCAACCAGCATATAGCGTGACAGAGAGTTAGCGTTCACTTCACGGATAAACTTGTCGTAGTAGGCCAGTACCGCCGGGATAATACCGCACGCACCGTTGGTTGGTGCTGTCACCACGCGCCCGCCAGCGGCGTTCTCTTCGTTAACCGCCAGTGCGAACATGTTAATCCAATCGACAACCGCCATTGGGTCGCTGTTCACTTTGTCCTGGCTTACCAGCATACGGCGCAGCGCAGCAGCACGGCGCGGTACGCGCAGTTTGCCCGGCAGCACGCCTTCGGTAGTGATACCGCGTTCGATACCGCCATGCATGACTTCCCAAACGTTGGCAATGTGCTGTTCCAGCTCTTCTTTGCTGTGCAGCGCCAGTTCGTTTTGCATCATCAGGCCAGACAGTGACAGCCCGGTTTCCTGACAATGTTTTTGCAAGTCAGCGGCGCTGTTGTACGGGTAAGGTACGGCAACC
>JBOFJM010000146.1:0-37113 GCA_051656825.1 Kluyvera sp. | reverse complement strand
CACGATCAACCACAAGGCTTGCAGCTTCGCACTTAAACTCAGGAGAAAAAGCTTTTCGACCTTTCACTGGACACCTCTTATGTATTGGGGAAGTTTATCACCCTTAAGTCGTGTCCAGGATCATTAGGCCACATCACTGATGGGTTACACCTCGTGGGGGCCAATCGACCTTATCAGCGCGTCGAAAGCAGAAGTGGGCAAACGCTACGGTTTTATCTACGTAGACCTGCAACAGGACGGCAGCGGCACGTTAAACCGTAGCCGTAAAGAGAGTTTCTACTGGTATCAAGGCGTTATCGCGAGTCATGGTGAAACGCTGAAAGCGTAAAGGTTGGTGTATCGCGCGGTTTCGAAGAGGGGCCGCGCGGTTTTTCCCTCTAATGAACATGAGCCATTTACTCTTCTGTCTGTGGATATTTCCTCTCTGCCGCCGTTGTATTCACGTTTATTACCCTTTCAATTTGATGTCTGTCACAGCGCACTGAATCTTTGCTCCATATCGATGAAAAATTTTAAGTTTTAGCAATAAGTCGTCGATATTGAGTCATCAATGTATGAGATTCGCTTTCGCGATTTTATGCCATTACGCAATGACATAACGTGTCAGTATGAGGACGTAAAGTGTCGTTATTTTCAGGGGATGGTGAGGATAACAACGTGAGTAAAGCGGCAGGAGCTTATGACAAACTAGCGCAGCGTCTGGCAGAAACGCTCATCTTATTTCATCAGCAGGATCGAGTAACCCGCAGCCAGTTGGCCGATAAATTTTCGGTTTCAGAACGCACTATCTTTCGCGATCTTAGCCGCCTTAGCCCGATTGTTGAGCATATGGGAGAGGGGTGCTATCAGTTAACGCCACAATACCATCAGTCACTCAGAACCAGAGATATCCAGCAACTACTGGATATTTCTGGTGGGGCATCGGCCTTTGCCGGGCAGAACGCGTTGTTCTGGACGACGCTACTGCGATCCGATGGCATTCCACAATTTACGGTGAAGCCACTGGCTGCTGAGCATGAGATAGAAAATGCCACCTTATACAGTTTTGGTTTGCTGCAACAAGCTATCGCGGGACAGCAGTGTTGCTCGTTTGTCTATAAAGGTAAGCCCCGTAAGGTTGAGCCTTACCGCTTAGTCAATGTGAAAAATATCTGGTATCTGGCCGCAATGGAGCAGGAAAATCTCAAGGGATTTTTACTGAGCGGCATCAAATGGCTGGCGGTCAGTAAAGAGACATTTACCCCTCAGACGCACATTCATCAGTGCATTGATGAAGAGGATGATGTCTGGTTTAGCCTGCATAAATTCCCCGTTCTTCTGCGTGTTTCTGCGACAGTAGCCGCCTATTTTCTACGTCGTAATGTCTTGCCGGGGCAAGTCATTGAAGCCCGGAATAGTGATGGCAGTTTGGATGTGACCTGCCGTATTGCTGATGAACGCCAGATTTTACCGATTGTGCGTTATTGGCTCCCCCATCTTCGCGTTCTTTCCCCTGGTTCACTTCAGCAAACGTTGAATACTCAGTTGCAGAACGCGCTAACTCAATTTTCCCCCCCACTAGCAGAATCTGATAAGGAATAAAACGTGACTGAACAGGATACAGCGACCGCTTCCGTAGTAGGTGTCACTCCGCCAGCTCAGGACTATCTCGACCAGGAGAAACTGGCTGATGATATTCACGCCGCATGGCTTGAAGAAGGGGGCGATCCAACGGCTACGGCTGCGCTCGTCAGACAGTTTGTAGAGGATGCTAGTCAACACCGTGATGCTGAACCGCTGGATTGGTTACAAACGCAATTCCGTCAACATGCTGAGCTGTGGCCGGATGACGCTGCGCTGGTACAAGATGCCAGAGAAATTGTGGAAACCGTACAACAGCAAGAGCGGCTGAATGCCTCTCTTGCTGGCTTTAAGCAACAAGGGAAAAGCCGGAATAACTGGCTTGGGAAAGAGCTACAGCAATCGGCGCATCGTCATGGTGCATTGAGCGTCGGAGACTACGGGCGAACGATAGATCAGGCTCTGATTAAGGCTAATGTCCTGATGCGCACCACGATTATGCGCAATGATGGGCAAATCAGTCAGGCGCTGAATCTGGATGGTTTTATTGCCGAAACACACCACGTGAATACGTTTAACGTCAATGCGGTGGCATCAGGTTCTGGCGCTCGGGCGGAGCTAGTGATTAGGCCAGGAAAGGCATTTGGTAAAAACTCGGTAGATATCCAGATAAAAGATGCCAGCGGTAGAGTTGTTCGCCGTTACCAGGCGAAATATGGCGCGGATGCCAATAGCACTGAAAAGCTTTTCGAAAAAGGTGATTACCGTGGGCAGGGCTCGCTTGTTCCAGAGGGCCATTCCTCGGAGATGCAGCGTAATGCGATAGAGACTATTGATTATGACGGCGTACATTCAGCACCCTTGTCAAAAGAGGAAGCTAAACGCCTACGTGATGCTGCTCAAAAAGAACAGCTCATCGAGGAGCTTGATTGGCGGCAAGCCGATGCTCTGACGGTTGGAAAACGAATTGGTCAGACGGCGGTGATAGCGGCTGGGATGGGGGTTTGTTTCCAGGGCGGGCGTATTTTGGCTCGCCGTATATGGAACAACCTGACGGGGAAAGATAATGCCAGCGTGGCTGACGATGTTCAGGAGTTTGTTGAAGATTCGCTATCTACCGTGGGCAGCACATTGCTGACTGTGTCTACATCGGGCGCATTAATGGTGGCGGCTAAGCGCGGTCTTTTAGGGGGCGTGATGAAAAACACGCCAGCAGGCCGCATTGCGATGCTGGGAACGGTTATCGCCGGAAACATGAAGACGCTTTATGAACTGGCTCGTGGGCGTATTTCCAAAGAAGAGGCGTTAGATAAAGTCGCTGATACCAGTATCACTACGCTTGCCGGTCTGGCTGGCGGTAGCGGTGGGGCATCGCTGGGCGCATCTATCGGAACCGTGTTCGGCCCGATAGGCACGCTAGTGGGGGGATTGGCTGGTGGGATTGTGGGTGGCATGTTGGGTAGCACTATTGGAAGCCAGGTCTATCAGGCAAGTAAAACCTTAGCAAAATCCGCATGGTCAACGGTTAAGAGCACCACTTCAGCCATAGGCCGTGGTATTGCTAATACAGCGCGTTCTGTATGCGGTTTACTCAGTAGCTGGTTGTAATTAAAAAGGACTTATGATGGACAGTATATTAGCGACGCATCTGGTGAAATGGCTGCGTGCCGGGCATCCTGGTTTTTATCTGAATAGCGCTGAAGATGAGCGCACGGATTCACTGCTGGCGGCTGTGGCGGAGCAGACTCACTGCCACCTGCGGGAGTGGAATCTGGCCTAGGGATGGGTGAATTTTCAGACTCGCGCACCTCTGGCGGCTGCAAGCAATATTACTCCACAGGCTGACAATATGTTGGCCGACTTATTAGATGATGACCTGGAAAATACCATTCTGGTCTTCCGTAACATTCGCACGATTCTCGACTCATCTCCTTTAGTGGCTGCCCGTTTGCAGCATCTACTGTTACGAATTCAGCGTCACCATCGGGGAGAGTGCTGCGTTGTTTGTGTGGATGATCAAGTCGCCATTCCGTCATTGATAGAGCCGCTTATTACTCGGGTTGAATTACCGCTGCCCCGCCGTGATGCCATTCGCCAACTGGCGGAAAAGTTTTCCCAACAGCGCGGGCTGGACGTTCCAGAGGCGCGGCTTAACCGTATTGGCACAATGCTGACCGGCCTGACATCCGGGCAGGTTAGCCTGTCCTTGTCGGTCGCACTAGAAGAGCACGGCTCACTGGATGAAGCCGCGCTGGCGACGTTACTCAAGGAAAAAGAGCAGATTATTGGTAAAAGTGGCGTGCTGGAGATGGTAAAAGTCAGGGAAAACCTGGCGGATATTGGCGGGCTGGAAAACCTAAAGAAATGGCTGGAGCGTAAGGCGGCAATACTTCATCGCCTGACGGAGGCTGAGCAAGCCGGTTTGCAAGCGCCAAAAGGGGTGCTCGTTGCCGGAATGCCGGGTTGTGGTAAGTCGCTGACCGCCAAAGCGGTGGCTAATCTCTTCCAGCTACCTCTGTTGCGCCTCGATATCGGCTCTCTATTAGGGAAATATGTCGGGGAAAGCGAGCACAATATGCGCCGGGCCCTGGCGATGGCCGAAACGATCAGCCCTTGTGTTTTGTGGGTGGATGAGCTGGAAAAAGCCTTCGTTGGCATTGGTGGTAGTAATACTTCGGAGGTCACTTCACGTCTGTTGGGATATTTCCTGACCTGGATGCAGGAGAAAACCGAAGCCGTATTTGTTGTTGCTACCGCCAATAACGTCACTGCGTTGCCGCCGGAATTGCTGCGTAAAGGCCGTTTTGATGATGTGTTTTACGTGGGCTTCCCGTACCTGGCAGAGCGCAAAGCCATTCTTGCTATCCACTTGAGAACGGTGTGGAACACCTTTTCTGCGGAACAGCAGCAGTTGGCTGTGCGCTGCCGTAACTTTGCCGGTGCTGATATTCAGAATGCGATTAACGAGGCACGAGAAAAAGCGTTTCTTGATGGCGTTAGCGTTGATTATTCGCGTGTTTGGCAGGCGCTGGAAAACACCGTACCGCTGCGGGAAACGCTGCGTGATCAGGTTAGTCAGTACGAAACGTTATTTGAGAAAATGAAGCTAAAGGCCGCTTCTCGTATCGATGGCCTCAGCCTGGCGCAGATGATTTCGCTGGCGGATGACACCAACCCGCATGAGCGTTTGAAAGTGGCGCAAGATGAAGAGTGTAGCGAGGATTTACTGGAAAAACTGGCCAAAGACAGTTATCTGGCGGTGCGTAAAGCGGTGTATCAGAACCCAAACTGTAGTACGCGTATTCTGTCTGCCTGCATAGCACCAGCAGAAACCGGGGATCAAAAAGATAAAGATATGTTAGCCGTGGCCTGTGTTCACCATAATGCCCCGGAAAACCTGTTAATTTCCCTGATCCAGAAAGGGAAGCTGGCAAATGATGTTTTGTTGGAGTTGGTAGCAAAACCGCACTGCAAAGCGGATCTACTGAGCTGTCTTATGGCGCAGAAAAATACGGTGCTACAGCGCAGCGTGTTACGTCATGCCAATTGCCCGGTAGATATCTGCAACGAGCATCTTCATCACTCACAGGCTGTATTCCGTGCTGCACTGGCGCTCAACCCATCGTTGAATAAGGAACAGCAGCAAGTCTTAGTTGCTGATAAGAATAAAACGGTACGTATCGCGTTGGCGCAAAATATGGCGCTGGAAGAAGAGATTATTACGACGCTGAAGCGGGATAGTGACCTTTCGGTGGTTACGGCGCTGGAAGAGACTCGGCGTACTGCTAACGCCGAAACACACTCGAAGCCGGAGGAAAAAAACCACGAGGTTGACCTCCTGACACAGATAAAACAAGGCAGTGTTCAAAAACTGCTGTCTTTGGCATCCCGACAATATTTGCCTGAGCAGGCACAAAATTATATTGCGACTCATATTACCAATGAGGCCGTACTGGTGACATTAGCCAGTAATCCGACATTGCATGATCAGGTGCAGTATATTCTTGCGAGCGAAGGAAGCCCTGATGTCCGCACCGCATTGGCAGTCAACCCGGCCTTGAGTTCAGAGTTACAAAAGTATTTGTTTGACGTTGGGCAGACTGAAACCAAACGGGCCTTGATGAGTAACATCGCATTGAGCGAAGAAGTACAGCTAATTGCCCTGGAATGCGCAGACTACGATATCGATTATGTGCTGTTACGTAATCCCAATATCAGCGAGGATATTCAGCATCGCGTTATGAGATTTAGTTTTACTCGTGGTTTAAGTAAATGTTTCTTAGCGATGAATTCCGCATTAAGCGAAGATATATTAAAGTTGTTGTCAGCCGATGCCTTTATTGATTCTTTGTTCAAGTATAGTGGGGTGTATTCTGAAAGCAAATACACATTAAGAAGCTGCATATTGTCGAATCCAAATATATCTAAGCCGTTAGCGGCCGAATTGATGAAAAACTTTGATATGTTGGATTACCTTGAGCCTGATATTATTGTGGGGATGTTAGCTAACCCAGGGTTTAATGAGGATGATTTTAAACGAGTCTTTACTTCATCTCGTGGCTATTATCACTTTGGTTTAGCTGATAGCTATTATGATATCCTTTCAGCATTGGCAAAATCTCATCTGCTCGCGGAGAAAAAACAGGCGTTTTTAATCGATGAATTTAATGATTTAATAGATGATGATAATTGTAAGGTGATTTACGCGCTAACCAAAAATGCCGTTATTGCCCCGGCCTGTCAGGCCATTCTATTACATAACGGGGATGCCAATGTTGTAATGAATCTCCTGTGTAATGAAGGATGTACGCCAAGAACGAAGCAAAGTATTATCGAGCGAATTAAAGTTGATTCTGCTTTCCAGTCACTGTTCTCTATAACAATAGATACGCGTGAAGTTGAGCTGGAAAGAAGAAAGGAACAGTTCAGAGACGCAGGGCGTTTGTTATCGGATGATGGAATGATTGTCGATATTAAAACTATAGTGGATGTTTTCGATAACGACGAAACAGATCGATTGCTAACGAATATTAAGTTGTTAAAAGAAGTTCTCGAACAAGCCAGCTAATCATCATCTAAATAGAGCGATATACAATGTCGCTCTATTTTTCATATTGCGATTAGGGAAAATGGTAAGTGCAGGTAGAAGTATGGGGATGACGAACACTCAAAGAAAGTAAATTGGCGGAAGATCACAGGAGTCGAACCTGCCCGGGACCGCTGGCGGCCCCAACTGGATTTGAAGTCCAGCCGCCTCACCGGAGACGACGATCTTCCGCGCCTACACTGCTACATGGAGGCGGGCGCATTATAGCTACTTTCAACCATTTACCACATCCCCCACGGGCAAATATTTCTCTCCTCAATGTCTGCCTTTCAACAGATAAAAATAAACCCCTTTCTTTTCCAATGGTTACATTGTGTCAGGCGCGAAAGCGTGGTGATTGATCGCGTGCCTGGTCTGGCTCTCCGTGTGAAAACGGCGGCAATCATCAGGTATTTGGTTACGTAATAGGCTTTGGGGATCTGTTTTTTCATCCGCTGTCCACTCTCGCGTACGGCGTGAACATACCTGAACACATGGTTAAGTACGCCAGCTATCGGGGATTTTTTGCAACGGAGATTAACGATGAATCAGGATGACATTCTGGAGGCAGAAAAACGCATTTTGGCGGAGACCGCAGGAGTCGAACCTGCCGGGAGCCATTGACGGCTGCCACTGGAAATGAAGTCCAATCGTCTCACCGGAGACGACGATCTTCCGCGCCTACATTGCTACATGGAGGCGGGGCGCATTATAGCTACTTTCAATCGCCTGCCACATATTTACTTACGTTTTCATTCATATTTTTTATGTATCCCATACCTTACTGCTAAAAAAATATAAAAAATCATCAAGTTACACGTTAGTACATTCTGCCAGCCAACCCAGATCACAGAAAATAAGAAACATAATTTGATAACGAGAAAACGCAATTCACCTCATGGGCTGGATGGTTTACAAAGCGGGTAACCGTGGACACGGTGCAACGGGTTTGAAAGAGGGAGAAAGGCGTTTTGCGCCCGCTCGTGGTTCTCATTTGGTCTGCCACGATGTCCAACACCGCCGATGATGGCGATTAGCTATCTGCTCAGCGCCAGGGTGACGCAACCAGCAGAATTAAGAGGACGAATTATGAAAATCAGTGATGGAAACTGGCTGATCCAACCAGGGCTTAATTTAATCAACCCGGTTCAGGTTTTTGATGTTGAGCAGCATGGCAACGAGATGGTGGTCTACGTTGCCCCGCGCGATGTCCGTGAGCGAGCGTGGCAACTGGACACCACGATGTTTACCCTGCGCCTGTTTTCTCCTCAGGAAGGCGTGGTGGGCGTGCGTATTGAACACTTCCAGGGGGCGCTGGACAAAGGCCCGCATTATCCGCTGAATGTGCAAAAAGATGTGCCGGTTGAGATGCAGAACACCGCCGAGTTTGCTGAGCTGAAAAGCGGCAATCTGAGCGTGCGTGTCACCAAAGGTGAATTCTGGTCGCTGGATTTCCTGCGCAACGGCACTCGCATTACCGGTAGCCAACTGAAAAACAATGGCTATGTGCAAGACAGCCACACCAACCGTAACTACATGTTCGAACGCCTCGACTTAGGCGTGGGCGAAACCGTGTACGGCCTTGGCGAGCGCTTTACCGCGCTGGTGCGCAACGGGCAGAATGTTGAAACGTGGAACCGCGATGGCGGCACGAGTACCGAGCAATCTTATAAAAATATCCCGTTCTACCTGACTAACCGTGGCTATGGCGTGTTGGTAAACCACCCGCAAAATGTCTCGTTCGAGATTGGCTCTGAGAAAGTCTCTAAAGTGCAGTTCAGCGTTGAAGGCGAGTATCTGGAATATTTCGTTATCGACGGCCCAACCCCGAAAGAGGTGCTGAACCGCTATACCCAATTCACCGGCCGCCCTGCGCTGCCACCAGCCTGGTCCTTCGGCCTGTGGCTGACCACGTCGTTCACCACCAGCTACGACGAAGCCACGGTGAACAGCTTTATCGACGGCATGGCAGAACGCCAACTGCCGCTGCACGTGTTCCACTTCGACTGCTTCTGGATGAAAGCTTTCCAGTGGTGTGATTTTGAATGGGACCCGCTCACCTTCCCGGACCCGCAAGGTATGATCCAACGCCTGAAAGAAAAAGGGCTGAAAGTGTGCGTGTGGATTAACCCGTACATTGGTCAAAAATCGCCGGTTTTCCAGGAGCTGAAAGAGAAAGGATATCTGCTTAAACGCCCTGATGGCGCAATTTGGCAGTGGGATAAATGGCAGCCGGGGTTGGCAATTTATGACTTCACTAATCCCGACGCCTGCAAATGGTACGCCGACAAGCTGAAAGGCCTGGTGGCGATGGGGGTGGACTGCTTCAAAACGGACTTTGGCGAGCGTATCCCGACCGATGTACGTTGGTTTAATGACGCTGACCCGCAGAAAATGCATAACCATTACGCCTACATCTACAACGAAATGGTGTGGAACGTGCTGAAAGAGACTGTCGGCGTGGAAGAAGCGGTGCTGTTTGCTCGCTCTGCCTCTGTGGGTGCGCAAAAATTCCCGGTGCACTGGGGCGGCGACTGCTACGCCAACTACGAATCAATGGCGGAAAGCCTGCGCGGCGGCCTGTCTATTGGCCTGTCTGGCTTTGGTTTCTGGAGCCACGATATTGGCGGCTTCGAAAACACCGCGCCAGCGGATGTCTACAAGCGCTGGTGTGCGTTTGGCCTGTTCTCCAGCCACAGCCGTTTGCACGGCAGTAAATCTTACCGTGTGCCGTGGGCGTACGACGAAGAGTCTTGCGACGTAGTGCGTTACTTCACCGAACTGAAATGCCGCATGATGCCGTATCTGTATCGCCAAGCGGCGCTGGCTAACGAGCACGGTACGCCGATGCTGCGCGCTATGATGCTGGAATTCCCGGACGATCCGGCCTGTGATTACCTTGACCGCCAGTACATGCTGGGAGATTCGATAGCGGTTGCTCCGGTGTTCTCGGCTGCGGGTGATGTACAGTTCTACCTGCCACAAGGGCGCTGGACGCATCTGTGGCACAACGACGAGGTGCAGGGCAGCCGTTGGCATAAGCAGCAGCATGATTTCCTGAGTCTGCCGGTGTATGTGCGTGATAACACGCTGCTGGCGCTGGGCAACAATAACCAGAAGCCGGACTATGCGTGGCATGAAGGTACGGCGTTCCAGTTGTTCCATCTGGATGATGGGCGCGAAGCGCTGTGCGACGTCCCGGCGGCAGACGGTTCCGTTATTTATAGGCTGAAAGCGAAACGCCAGGGTAATACCATTACCGTGAAAGGATGCGGCAAAGCCAGCGGCTGGACGCTGTGCCTGCGCAATATCCCGCAAGTTGCTGGTGTGCAGGGCGGCAGCCACGCAGGGAGCGAACTGGGGGCTGTTGTAACCGCGCTGGGCGATGAGTTAGTTATTACGCTGTAAATAATAGCTTTAATAGCAAACCCCTTCTTGTGTCATCAGAAGGGGTTTTTATTTCGTAGGCGTAATAGAAATATACCGTTTGTAGGCCGGATAAGCGCTATCTGGAAATATCACTGCCATGCCTGATAATGGCGACAAAACATTAACCTGCGTTTTAAAATTGATTGGGAATATCATTATTATATTTATCTGATTAATAAATTATGTCAACGCTCACTCCTCACGATAAAGTGACTTATTCCACAATTATATTTTTTGAATAATCGTACAATGAGCACTTTTTGCGGGAGGCGACAATGGATCTGGAAAGCATTTTTCGTGAAGCTAAACTGAGCAAAACGGATATGACCGTTTTGCGTTTTATTCAAAACGATCCTGAATTATGTATTCGCAGTGGGATCAGGGCGGTTGCGGCACAATGCTATAGTAATCCATCTTCATTAGTGCGGTTGGCAAAAAAACTAAAATTTGGTGGTTGGTTAGAGTTGGTCTATTTTATCAAATTTAATATAACCATGCCGAAATTAGATGTGACGAATGATATTAACTATATGAACATCCAGCCAATGGAAAACCTCTCTCCTTTCCTTCAGCGTTTGCGAAATGAACGGATACTGATTCATGGTAGTGGTTTCTCTCAGTTGATTGCACAATATATCTATAATAAATTTCTTGTTATTGGTATTAATGTAAATCTGGCATTGTGGCCTGATTATGAAATTCTGGAACAGAAATCATCGTCTAAATTTGATTCTATCTGGTTAATTTCAAAATCGGGGCGTAGCAGTTCGGCGTTAAACTGGGTGAAGGCTTTAGAGGGGAAAGAGACAAACCTTGTCTGTTTCACTGGTGATTATCAAAGCCCGCTTGCGCAGTCGGCCGATATGTCATTCATTATTCATGACCCACAGAAATTTGATGATGATATCTACTGGAGTAACCCGTTTTTTGGCTATTGCATACTGGGCTTTGAAAGGCTGTTGAAAATGTGGTTTGTACAGGAAAATTCGGGAGCGGCAAGCGCCCCCTTTAGCGTTATTGCCAATCCTGGAAACGAGGATCATCCAGATACGCCGTAACCAGTTGCGTTGCCAGCGACCAGGAACCTACCAGCGGGTGCGCCATGAGTGCTCGTATAGCCAGTGATTTATCACGTTGCAGAATTGCCGCGACGGCGAGCCGCTCGTACTCTTTCACGTTGGCAATCATGTTTTTCTGAGCCGTAGGTACATATTTCGGGGTGACCGGTTTAAGGCCGTCTTTACTGAGATCGCAGCTAATTTCTATCACATCATCAGGACGTAGGAAATCAAGAGTATTGTTGTTGGATATTGAGACTACAATGCGCTTGGTTGTTGTGCTATTCACCGCTTCCAGAATATCCAGCGCGACGCCCGCATAGCCGCCGGTATCCGGTTCTTCAATAAACTGGCGTAGCGTTAGTGGTTCCCTGGTATTGAATTTTTCCTGCTGGGATTCATTTTGCATATAGCTATTTTCCCGACGCAGGTAGTGTTTCATCCAGATATCAAAGGCCATTTCTGGGTTGGTTTTAACGTCAATCGTTCGCAACTCTTCACGCATATCATGATTGATACGAGCAATCTGCTCACCTCGTGTTTCCGGCTAGTCTTGAATCGCTTTTAAAGCGACTTCACGATAGTAGTAATAATAGAGATATTCATTAAGCAGTTGCTTATCACACAGTTGAACTAGCTCTGGTGAGAAGTATTGCATGGCGGTCTTATGATAGAGACTTGGGTTGGCAACCAAACTGTCGGTGACATCTTCGCCGCGCACCGTAAAGTGAGTAAACCACGAGAAATGGTTCAGGCCATAGCATTCGACACTCAACTCATTCTCATCACAATTCAAGATTCCTGGTAGCTCTCGAATTAATTCCGAGGGGGCATCACAAATGCCGTAGACGCGGCGCTTGAACCCAGACTTAATAATGGCTTCAGTAACCAGGCCTGATGGATTGGTAAAGTTGAACAGGATGGCATCTTCAGCGGCATATTCTTCAATAAGACGGCAGTAATGTAAAATGGCCGGTATTGAGCGCATTGCCATAGCAAAACCGCCTGCCCCTGTTGTTTCCTGGCCCAGCGTGTTGTGTTCAAGCGCGATTCGTTCATCGTTTACACGGCTGGTATCGCCGCCTACCCGCAATGTGGTTATCACATAATTTGTGCCCTGCAACGCGGATATAGGATCACTGGTAAGATTAAATTTAATATCAGGACGAATGGTATTAAATATGTAGCGAGCTATTTCGCCAAACATGGCTAAGTTGTCAGCCGAATCATCAAGGAAAACAACTTCTTTTAATCCAATACGATGGGCATTATAGGCTAATGATTTTGCTAAGAATGCGGAGCGAACCCCACCGCCACCTAATACAGTTAATTTCATATCTCTTTCCTCTTAATTATTTTCTAGCCAGCTATCAACTTTAGAGCGGATCTGCCCAACTTTAACGCCATAGATAACTTGAACTTCGTTTTTATTACGCACCACGCCATTGGCTCCGGTGCTTTTCAATATGGCATCATCCACTTTTCCCATATCGCGAATAGCAACACGTAAGCGAGTGAAACAGTTATCAACGGAGATGATATTTTCTTTTCCACCAAGCCCATTAATAATGTCATCAGTGGCATTTTGCGGCGAATTAACTTTATTGCGATAATCTTCCTTGCTGTAGAGTTTTACTTCGTCATCATCTTCCCGACCAGGGGTTTTCAAATTCAGTTTGGTCACGAGCGTACGGAAAATAGCGTAGTAAACGGCAAATTGACCTATCCCGATTAACACATATCCAGGCCAACGGGTGAGAGAGACAGGCAGCGGAAGGTTATAGACGAGAAATTCAATTAATCCAGATGCACCCCAGGGTCTAACGGAGAATATGTCACAAATAGCCTGCGAAGCTGCCGTTAAAGTGGCGTGAATCACCCAGAGTAATGGCGAAATAAAAAGGAACGTAAACTCAATTGGCTCAGTGATACCGGTCAGCATTGAGGTGATAATCGCGGGTAGCAGGATGGCTTTTGCCATCATTTTCTTTTCAGGTTTGGCCGTGTGATAAAAGGCGAGCGCAGCACCGGCCAGGCCAAAAATAGTCGTCATCCCTTGCTGTGAAAAACGTAATGCATCATTCATTACGGGGGTGAGATCGGGGTGGCGCATGTAAGCCAGGAAAATAGCCTGTGTACCAGAAACCACTTGTCCATCAACGCTGATGGAGCCACCAATCTGAGTCAGTTGGAACGGAGACCATACGAAATGGTGTAGCCCTGTGGGGATGAGGAATTTTTCGAAGAAACCAAAGACAAAAACGCCTGCGACACCGGCATTTTTCATAAAGCCAGTGAGTGCCGTGATGCCGTGAGTGACAACAGGCCAGATCTGAGTAAAGGCGATGGCGTAGATAATTACGACAGGCGTCATTGCAATCAATGTCAGTTTTGCACCGCCGTACATCGAGAGCGCGCCGGGTAATTCAATGGTTGAGACTTTATTGTGTACCCAGGCAATCGTGCAGCCAAGAATAATGCCAAGGAATATCCCCATATCGACGACGACAAAGCCTAATTGCTGAGTTTGTCCGGTTCCGTAATATTCGCCATTAATCTTTTCGGCTATTTGATGTGTATATTCCAACCATGAATGGTTAGCACCTAAAAACATGATAAAACACATTACGGAGACTAATGCGACTTCGGTCTTTTTATCTTTTGCCAGACCATAACTGATGCCTACACAAAAGAGTAGCCCTAGATTGCCGAATAAGGGCCAAAAAGTATCCCCTAATAATTGACCAAACTGATGTAGGAAATTTGTTTCAGAAATAAGCGTGGGATTGGTTAATACAGAACTAATGGCAAGAATCAATCCAATGACGGGTAGGAATAATACCGCGCCGATCATTGCTCTGGAGAACTTTTGCATATTCTCCAGAATACGTTGGCGTATTAATGACATAGTCATTCCTTTAAGTTATGTAGGATATTTTTAATTTGTTTTATATGCTTCCAGCTATGTGGTTATAACAACCTTAATGCGTTAAGAAAACCTGTTGCAGAAAATAGGTACGAACGACCGCGAAATGCAAACAGGTTTCGTTTTTCTGAAGGGGTAATAAAAAAACAGGCTCTCATTATATGAGAGCCTGGGGGGAGGAGATTACGTGGCTAAACGGCGTTATGGGGTGGGTAAATCCGCGCTTATCACACCTCCAACCATCTTCTGCGTGACTTCTTGTTTTGCGCTATTCACCGCATGAAGTTCCCCATTGACACTCGGTTTGAGAGGGGGATCGGCCTGTACGTTGCCAGTGGCCTTCAACTGAACGTTGCCATCGCCGGTAATGGGGAGTGCTGGCCAGCCCCATTGGGACAGGATGTCTAATGGGATTCCGCGCCCGTTTAGTGAGACGCTGACGGCGCGCTGCGGCGGCTGTGAAACTGTCGCGGTGGCTTCCAGAATCCCTTTTTCGGTAAACGCGCTTAGCTCGCTGATATTGACGGTCGAGGCATCGGCGCTCAGCGCCAGCGATGGGCGACGCACGTCTACGCGGTTAAAGGTTGCGGCGGCGGCGTTAAGCGTGGCGCTGCCGCTCCAGACGCCCCATTGGCGGTTTTTCACTAGCTGTAAGTTTGCGCCGTAGCCATCCAGCGCGGTTATCTGCCACGGGAAATCAGGGTCGATATCGATAATCAGATTGCGGTTGGCGCTGAGTTTTTTCAGCGTCACGCTTTGCAGCCATTGCGGTAATGGCGTCATCCACAGCGTTTTCCAGTTTTCCGGCAGCGTATATTCCAGCCCGGCGAAAACGGCGTCGTCTAACACCAGTGCGTTATCGGCGCGGAACCAGTTGCCTGCGCTGCGCACCATACCGCCTTCCCAGCGAGAGGAAAACTGGCGTAGCGCAATGCCTTGCGGTGAAAGCTCGGCGTTGATAATGGGGTCAAGCAGATGCAGTGAACCGTAGATAAACTCGCTGGCATTCATCGACAGCTTCCCGTCTTCACTCTGCCAGCCGCCTTCGCTCAGCGTCAGGTTGCGCAGGTTGAGGTCAAGGTCGGTTATCGCCCAGTCAGGGCCTTGCAGGTGAGCATCGGTAATGTCCAGGCGGCCTATCTGGAGTGAGGGGACGGTGGTCAGCGGGGCAAGGAAATCCAGCAGCGATTTATCGCTTTGTAGACGGATATCGTTAAGGCGCAGGTTGTCTACGACCCAACTGCCGTCCTGGTTACGGCGAGCGCTACCGGTCAGCGAGCCGCGCGCCATATCGGCCCCGACGGTGGTTAGCGTGACTTCGCCGTCGTTAATATCGCCTTCAATCAGCGTGTTGGTGGCGGGAACACCGTTCAACGTAAGCGAGCCTGCGCTCATCTGAATATGTGCTTTTTTGCCCAATACGTTGCCAGCTTCCGGTGTCCACGGCATCACGCCGCCAGAGACGCGCTGCGCGCTCAGTTCCCAGCCGGTTTCTGGGCTGTTAAGCGCCATATTGCTCAGCTGTAGACGGTCTGCGGCAAAAGGCAGCGGCGCGGTGGCGGGGGACAAATTCAGCGTCCCGTCTTGCAACAAAATGGTATCGACGTGCAGAGGTGAGGTGATTTGGCGCGAGCTAAGGCCAATATCAACGGTTTTGGCCACCAGGGTGGCAGGTTTACCGTCACGCCCGAAGGTGACGTTATTCAGCCGGAGATGGGAGGGCGAGGAGAAGCGGTGATCCATCGCCTCAAACTTCACTTGATACGCGGTGTTATCGCTTAACCAGTGGCTTATCTGGCGAGCGCCCCAGCGCGTTTGCAGCAAAATATACAGCGCCAGAATCACCAGCAGCAGTGCGACCAGTAGCCAAATAATTAGCTTTCCGAGAAATTTCATGATCTTCCATCCTGAGAAAGGCACATAAACCTGTTATGCATGATTTATGCGCAATGCTCAAGGCAGGAATCGTATTATTCGGTGTCGGCGGCAGTGGGCTGAACCACTGCCGCGCAAGGGGTTACTCTTTCTCTGGCGGGAAAATAAGATTCAGAACAATTGCCGTGATCCCACCGGCGGCAATGCCGGAGGAGAGCAGGTTTTTCAGCCAGTCAGGGGCAAACTGGAGGATCTGTGGCTGCTGAGAAACACCAAGACCCACGGCCAGAGACAGGGCGATAATCAGGATCGCGCGGCGGTTTAGCGGCTCGCGAGAGACAATACGCACGCCAGAGGCCGCGATAGTGCCGAACATCACAAGCGTTGCGCCACCGAGCACCGGCTCAGGAATGTGCTGTACAAAACCACTCACCGCCGGGAACAGGCCCAGCACGATAAGCATCAACGCAACCACAAAACCCACATAGCGGCTGGCGACGCCGGTCAACTGAATAACGCCGTTATTCTGCCCGAAGCAGGAGTTCGGGAAGGTGTTGAAGATGGCGGAAACGCAGGAGTTGAGGCCGTTTGCCAGTACGCCGCCTTTCAGGCGTTTCATGTATACCGGCCCGGAAACCGGCTGTTCAGAAACGTCGGACGTCGCGGTAATGTCGCCGATGGTTTCCAGCGAGGTAATCATAAACACCAGCATCAGTGGCAGCAGCAGGCTCCAGTCGATACCCAGCCCATAGTACAGCGGGGTAGGAACCATGATCAGGCTGCTGTTGGTCGGGGTGGTATTTTCCGGCAACATGCCGAGAAGCCATGCCATCAGGTAGCCCGCCGCCATAGCGATAACCAGCGAAGCAATGCGCAGATACGGGTTGCGTTGGCGGTTGAGCAGGATAATCAGCCCTAATACGATCCCCGCAAGTAGCAGGTTTTTCGGTGCGCCGAAGGTGTTGTCGCTTATCGCGGCGTAGCCGCCGCCGATGGACGTCAGACCAACCTGAATCAGCGACAGGCCGATAATCATTACCACCACGCCAGAAACCAGTGGGGTGATGACGCGGCGCGCCAGATGCAGAACACGAGATAACACCATCTCAGTGCAGCTCGCCAGCATCAGTGTGCCGAACAACGCCGCCATCATGGTGGGCACGTCTGCGCCGCCAGTTTTTAATGCCGTGCCGCCCATAATCAGCGGCGCAACAAAGTTGAAGCTCGTGCCCTGAATCGACAGCAGGCCGGAACCGACCGGCCCCCAGGCTTTAATCTGAATAATGGACGCAACACCGGAAGCGAATAACGACATGCTGATAATGTGCTGGGTATCTTCGGCTGGCAAACCCAGCGCCTGGCAGATGAGCAACGCCGGTGTAATGACCGCAACAAACATCGCCAGCAGGTGCTGGAGCGCGGCAAAGAGGGTTTGCGGAAGCGGCGGGCGATCTTCCAGGCGGTAAATTAATTCGCTAGCTTGCTTATGCGCAACCGGTTGCGCATCGGCTTGTTCGAGAGTATTAGCGGACATCTCAGAGGCAATCCCGTGGTGGAAAAGTGGCGATTTTAGCGGACTGGTTGGTAAAAGCAAACGGTTGCTTTGATGATGCGCAAATTATTACGGAAAATAACCGGACAAACGGCATGGGTTGGCGCTAACGCTTCGTGCAATAGATGAGTAACCATACATTTTCCTATCACTTTTTTAGTTTTCGTGCTTAAACTTTGTGCCGTGCCTCATGATGAGGCCATTACGACATGGGAAATTTGTCGCGTATGAATGGATCATGCGTTTAATAAGGAGCTGTAATTATGTTTCATCTCGATACCTTATCGACGCTCGTTGCTGCAACGCTGGTGTTGCTGCTGGGACGAAAGCTGGTCCAGAGTGTCGCCTTCCTGAAAAAATACACCATTCCTGAACCCGTCGCGGGTGGCCTGCTGGTTGCGCTGGCGCTACTGGTGCTTAAAAAAAGCATGGGCTGGGAAATTGACTTTGATATGAGTCTGAAGGACCCACTCATGTTGGCGTTCTTTGCCACCATCGGCCTTAACGCGAACATCGCCAGCCTGCGTGCGGGCGGTAAAGTGGTGGGGACATTCCTGATTGTGGTGGTAGGGTTGCTGCTGCTGCAAAACGCGCTAGGCATCGGCATGGCGAAACTGCTGGGGCTTGATCCGTTGATGGGCCTGCTGGCGGGGTCGATTACCCTGTCGGGCGGTCACGGCACTGGCGCGGCGTGGAGTAAGCTGTTTATCGAACGCTATGGTTTTACCAACGCCACCGAAGTGGCAATGGCTTGTGCGACGTTCGGCCTGGTATTGGGCGGCTTGATTGGCGGCCCGGTGGCGCGTTATCTGGTGAAGCATTCGTCGTCGCCGAACGGCACGCCGGACGACCAGGAAGTGCCGACCGCGTTCGAAAAGCCGGACGTGGGGCGGACTATCACCTCGCTGGTATTAATTGAATCCATTGCCTTAATTGCGATTTGCCTGACGTTAGGGAAGGTGATTGCGCAACTGTTGGCGGGCACGGCGCTGGAGTTGCCAACGTTTGTCTGCGTGCTGTTTGTCGGGGTTATCCTCAGTAATGGCCTGGCGCTGATGGGCTTTTACCGAGTGTTCGACCGCGCGGTGTCGGTGCTGGGGAACGTGAGTTTGTCGCTGTTCCTGGCCATGGCGCTGATGAGCCTTAAATTGTGGGAACTGGCGGATCTCGCCCTGCCGATGATTGTGATTCTGGCGGTGCAAACCGTGGCGATGGGGCTGTACGCCATTTTCGTCACCTATCGTTTGATGGGCAAAAACTACGATGCGGCGGTGCTGGCGGCGGGGCATTGTGGTTTTGGCTTAGGCGCAACGCCAACGGCGATTGCCAATATGCAGGCAATTACCGAGCGTTTTGGCCCTTCACATACCGCATTTTTAGTTGTGCCGATGGTTGGCGCGTTCTTTATCGACATCGTTAACGCATTGGTGATTAAGCTGTATTTAATGCTGCCGATATTTGGTTAAGACAAAAATGCCGGAGATAAACTCCGGCATTTTTTTACCTGCGGACGTATTACTCTTCGTGATCTTCCCACGCTAACGCGCGTTTCACTGCTTTCTTCCAGCCGCTGTAGCGGAAGTTGCGCTCGGTGGTTTCGATGCCAGGGCGGAATTCACGTTCAATCACCGCTTTTTCCTGCAACTCATCAAGGTTCTGCCAGAAGCCGACAGCCAGACCCGCCAGATAAGCCGCGCCCAGCGCCGTCACTTCACGCACTTCCGGGCGCTCAACGCGAGTACCCAGAATGTCGGACTGGAACTGCATCAGGAAGTTATTAGCTACCGCGCCGCCGTCCACGCGCAGGGCGTGCAGACGAATGCCGGAGTCAGCCTGCATGGCTTCCAGCACGTCGCGCGTCTGGTAAGCGATAGATTCCAGCGTTGCGCGGATGATGTGGTTGGAGTTCACGCCACGGGTCAGGCCGAAAATCGCGCCGCGCGCATACGGATCCCAGTATGGTGCGCCGAGGCCGGTAAAGGCTGGGACAACGTACACACCGTTGGTGTCTTTAACTTTGGTGGCGAAATATTCGGAATCTAAGGCATCGCTAATCAGCTTCATTTCGTCGCGCAGCCATTGAATGGATGCGCCCGCCATAAACACCGCGCCTTCCAGCGCATAGTTCACCTCGCCGCGCGGGCCGCAGGCGATGGTGGTCAGCAGGCCGTGGCTGGAGGCCACCGCTTTTTCACCGGTGTTCATCAGCATAAAGCAGCCAGTGCCGTAGGTGTTTTTCGCCATCCCTTCCTTTACGCACAGTTGGCCGAACAGCGCCGCTTGCTGGTCACCGGCAATCCCGGCGATAGGAATGCGCGTACCGCCTTTCCCGCCAATATTGGTCTGGCCGTACACTTCAGAAGACTTGCGCACATCCGGCAGCATGGCGCGTGGGATATCCAGCGCGTCCAACATTTTGTCGTCCCAGTCCAGGGTGTTGATGTTGAACAGCATGGTGCGCGAGGCGTTGGTGTAGTCGGTGACGTGTACGCGTCCCTGAGTCATTTTCCAGATAAGCCAGGTATCAACAGTACCAAACAGCAGTTCGCCGCGTTTAGCACGCTCGCGGGAGCCTTCGACGTGGTCGAGGATCCACTTCACTTTGGTACCTGAGAAGTACGGGTCAACCACCAGGCCGGTTGTTTTGCGCACGTACTCTTCCATGCCATCGCGCTTCAGTTGTTCGCAGATATCCGCCGTGCGACGGCACTGCCAAACAATAGCGTTGTAAATGGGTTTGCCGGTTTCGCGCTCCCATACCACGGTGGTTTCACGCTGGTTGGTGATCCCAATTGCGGCGATTTCGTCAGAGTTGATGTCGGCTTTTGCCAGCACTTCCACGAGCGTAGAACTTTGCGAAGCCCAGATTTCCATTGGGTCATGCTCAACCCAACCTGGCTTCGGATAAATTTGTTCAAATTCGCGCTGTGAGACGCTGACGATATTGGCGTCATGATCCATCACGACAGCACGGGAACTGGTAGTGCCCTGGTCGAGCGCAACGATATATTTTTTGTCAGTCATAATGAACGTTCCGTAGTCAGATTACAGCGAAGCATTGTGTTGATTCTGGCTGGAGGCCGGTTTTGGCTCTTCAACCTCGCAGGTGTCGCAGGGCAGATGACGGCCAATCAGCTTGCGATAGCTGAAAGCGCCCAGCGCAGCGCCGACGATAGGCGCAAACAGCGGTACGACAAAATACGGGATATCTTTGCCGCCGGTAAAGGCAACGTCGCCCCAACCTGCAACCCAGGCGAAGGCTTTCGGGCCGATATCACGCGCTGGGTTCATCGCAAACCCGGTCAGCGGGCCCATCGATGCGCCGATAACCGCAATCAGCAGACCAATCAGCAGTGGCGCCAGCGGCCCACGCGGAATACCGTTGCCATCGTCAGTCAGCGCCAGAATAACGCCCATCAGGATAGCGGTAATGACCATTTCTACCGCGAAGGCCTGCACAAAATTGATATGTGGATTTGGATAAGTGGAAAAAATTCCAGCCAGTTCAAGGCTTTCGACGCTACCACGCACCATATTGTGCGAATGTTCGAAATCAATAAAGAGGTTGTAGTAAAGCCCATAGACCAGTGCGGCAGCGCAGAATGCACCAGCAAATTGAGCAACGATGAACGGGACGACTTTACGCCCGTCGAAACAGGCGAACAGCCACAGTGCGATGGTGACCGCCGGGTTAAGGTGTGCGCCGGAAACCCCTGCGGTGAGGTAGATGGCCATCGCCACGCCCAGGCCCCAGATGATACTGATTTCCCATTGGCCGAAGCTTGCGCCCGCGACTTTTAGTGCCGCAACACATCCCACGCCGAAAAAGATCAGCAACCCGGTACCGAGAAACTCTGCAATGCACTGGCCTTTTAAGGTTGATGTTTGGCTCATAAACGGATCCTGAAGGCAAATTGATGATTATTGTGTTCATACGCATTCATGACGCGCATGTTGCCATGTAGGCATAGTGTTAATTTATCGTTAACGAGCGTAAACGATAAATATCGAAATTAAAATGTGTGTGCCACGTCAAAAAATGAGCGATTTCGCGCCAAATAATGTCCGTTTATGGAACGAAAAAAACATCAACAATGCGATTCTATTTGCCAGGTTGTTAACAATTTATGGGAAACAACCGCTAATACTCCAGGTCTAGGCTGAAAATTGCGGACAACCGCAATCTACAGGCTCTGGCGCTGGACAGGGAAGGCGGCGCTCCATACAATCGACTGCAAGCCGTGCGCTTATTTACGATAAGGCGTCGCCGGGGTTCCGGGACGATATCAACGCCTTGCAAGATCAGGAGAGGTTATGACAATGTCATTAGAAGTGTTTGAGAAACTGGAAGCGAAAGTTCAGCAGGCGATTGATACCATCACGCTGTTGCAGATGGAAATCGAAGAGCTGAAAGAAAAGAACAACACGCTGACGCAGGATGTTCAGTCTGCACAGCAGAGCCGTGAACAGCTGGAGCGTGAAAACAACCAGCTGAAAGAGCAACAGAGTGGCTGGCAGGATCGTCTGCAAGCGCTGCTGGGCCGCATGGAAGAAGTTTAATTCCATCTCTCCCCAGGCAATGTTACATGGCCTGGGGATGCTTTTCCCTCCGTCGTTCCCCCGTTGAGTGATTTCGAGCAAACGCGCATTGCGCCCGCCGTTATATTTCAAAACTGCATAATCAATCTTTTTTTATTCTTTAATCATCGGTTCTGTTTCTGGCAGGCTAGCCTCACGACAACACAACAGATAAGAGAGCGGGCGATGAATAAGTGGGGCGTAGGGTTAACTCTTTTGCTGGTTTCCAGCAGCGTACTGGCTAAAGATATTCAGTTGCTTAACGTGTCTTATGATCCGACGCGTGAACTGTACGAGCAGTACAACAAAGCATTTAGCGCGCACTGGAAAAAAGAAACCGGTGATAACGTCGTTATCCGTCAGTCTCACGGTGGCTCCGGTAAACAGGCGACTTCCGTTATCAACGGGATTGATGCGGATGTCGTTACTCTGGCGCTGGCTTATGACGTCGACGCTATCGCTGAGCGTGGGCGCATTGATAAAAACTGGATCAAACGCCTGCCGGATAACTCAGCCCCATACACCTCCACCATCGTGTTCCTGGTGCGTAAAGGCAACCCGAAACAGATCCACGACTGGAACGACCTGATTAAACCGAGCGTGTCGGTTATTACCCCGAACCCGAAAAGCTCTGGCGGTGCACGCTGGAACTACCTGGCGGCCTGGGGTTACGCGCTGCACCACAACAATAACGATCAAGCCAAAGCGCAGGATTTTGTGAAAGCGCTGTATAAGAACGTAGAAGTGCTGGACTCTGGCGCACGTGGTTCAACCAATACCTTTGTGGAGCGCGGCATTGGCGATGTGCTGATCGCCTGGGAAAACGAAGCGCTGTTGGCGACCAATGAACTGGGTAAAGACAAATTTGAAATTGTGACGCCAGGTGAGTCTATTCTTGCGGAGCCAACGGTCTCTGTCGTCGATAAAGTGGCAGAGAAAAAAGGCACAACAGCGGTGGCGGAAGCGTACCTGAAATATCTGTACTCGCCGGAAGGCCAGGAGATCGCAGCGAAGAACTACTACCGCCCACGCGATCCGCAGGTGGCGAAAAAATACGAAAGCGAGTTCCCGAAACTGAAACTGTTTACCATCGATGAGGAATTCGGTGGCTGGACGAAAGCACAGAAAGAGCATTTCTCTAACGGCGGTACGTTCGACCAGATCAGTAAGCGTTAATCTCCCCCCTCTACGCCCGGCAAATCCGTCGGGCGTTTTCTTGCCTATAGAAAACCTCCAACCAAATGAACTAGACCCCATAAATGATGGCCTGGCAACGGCAAAAACGAATACAGGTGTTCTACGGAGAGACGCGTAGGGTAGATGACTGCATAGTACGAAAACTGTACGAATAAAAAACACGTATTATATGCAGTTGTGCCAGGAGATATTCTTGTTTATCAAAGGTAAGCAAATCTTCCTCCTCGGTATGATATGGAGAAGTGAAATGACAAGATTTAAATATCTGCTGGTTATGCTGCTGTTATTGGTGATCGCGGTGGGCCTCGGTGGCTGGTATTGGCTGTCTTCTGACAACCGGGATGCGCTGCGTAAGTTAGTGCTGCAACAGTGTGTGCCCAACCAGCAACAGCATCAGAACCCTGCACCCTGCGCCGATGTTAACCTGAAAGACAGATACGTGTTATTTAAAGACCGTCATGGCCCGCTACAGTATTTGTTGATGCCAACCTATCGCATTAACGGCACGGAAAGCCCGTTGTTGCTTGAATCACTGACGCCGAACTTTTTCTGGCAGGCGTGGCAACGGCGCACCATCATGAGCGATAAACGCGGATCGCAAGTGCCGGATAGCGCCATCTCGTTGACAATTAATTCCCGAACTGGGCGTTCGCAAGACCATATGCACATCCATATTTCCTGCCTGCGCCAGGATGTTCGGGCGCAGTTGGATAATAATTCAGAGTCGGTGGGCAGCCGTTGGCTTCCGCTACCGGGCGGGCTGATGGGGCATGAATATTTGGCGCGTCGGGTCACAGAAAATGAACTGGCGCAGCGCAGCCCGTTCCTGATGCTGGCGGAGGAAGTGCCGGAAGCGCGTGAGCATATGGGGCGTTTTGCACTCGCGCTGGCGCAGCAGAGCGATGGCTCTCTGGTATTGCTGGCGACTGAACGTAACCTGACGACGCAGAACCGCGCATCAGCGGAAGAGATTCAGGATCATAGCTGCGCCATTCTGCAATAACCCCACCTTATCTGGCGTTTACCTGTCAAACCTGTCGTCGTATTCTTGCTGAAAAAAACGACAGGAGACAGGTATGTCGCTCTGGTTCACTCACCCTCTATTCCTCCCTTCTATCATTGTTGGCGTCACTATCCTGCTGTGGGCGACATCGCTGTTGCCGGAATTTGTCACCGCGTTGCTGTTCTTCGCGGCGGCGATGACGGCGAAAATCGCCCCGCCAGATGTTATTTTCGGCGGCTTTGCGTCATCGGCTTTCTGGCTGGTATTTAGCGGTTTTGTGCTCGGGGTCGCTATTCGGAAAACCGGTCTGGCCGATCGCGCGGCGCGGGCGCTTTCATCTCGTTTAACCGACTCCTGGCCGCTGATGGTCGGCAGCGTTGTGCTGCTGAGCTATGCGCTGGCGTTTGTGATGCCGTCGAACATGGGGCGTATTGCGCTGCTGATGCCGATTGTTGCGGCAATGGCTAAACGCGCGGGCATTGATGAGGGCACTCGCGCCTGGTTTGGGCTGGCGCTTGCGGTTGGCTTTGGGACTTTCCAGCTTTCCGCGACCATTCTTCCGGCGAACGTGCCGAACTTAGTTATGAGCGGCGCAGCGGAAGGCGCTTACGGTATTCACCTCAATTATCTGCCGTACTTGTGGTTGCATACACCGGTGCTGGGCTGGCTTAAGGGGATGCTGCTTATCGGGCTGATTTGTTGGCTGTTTCCTGGTAAGCCACATCCGCCGCGTGAGCTGGAGCCTCTGCCGCCAATGAGTCGCGACGAAAAGCGTCTGGCGTGGCTGTTGGCGGTAGTGCTGGTGCTGTGGGTGAGTGAAAGCTGGCACGGCATTGGGCCTGCGTGGACAGGGCTGGTGGCGGCGGTGATAACGCTGCTGCCACGTGTCGGGTTTATCAGCGGTGAGGAGTTTGCCAGCGGGGTGAATATTCGAACCTGTATCTACGTGGCGGGTATTCTCGGCCTGGCTATCACCGTTACGCAAACCGGTATTGGCGCAGTGGTTGGCAACGCGTTGCTGCATATTATGCCGCTGGATAAAGACGCTCCGTTTACCAGTTTTCTCGCGCTGACCGGCATGACTAGCGCGCTGAACTTCATCATGACCGCGAACGGCGTTCCGGCGCTCTACACCACCTTTGCTCAAAGTTTTTCGGATGCCACCGGCTTCCCGCTGTTGAGCGTGATTATGATCCAGGTTTTGGGGTATTCCACGCCGCTGTTGCCGTATCAGGCGTCGCCGATAGTGGTGGCGATGGCGTTAGGGAAAGTGCCTGCAAGGGCGGGGATGTTGCTGTGTCTGGCGCTGGCGGTAGTGAGCTATTTAGTGCTGTTACCGTTGGATTACGCGTGGTATCAGGTGTTAGGGAAACTGTGAGGGCGTTATCCAGCCTACGGTCATATGGACTGTAGGCCGGATAAGGCAAAGCCGCCATCCGGCAGCTAAAACAGCGATTAAGCCTGTTTAGCGGCTTCTGCTGCTTTAACGATAACCGCGAAAGCGTCAGCTTTCAGGGATGCACCGCCAACCAGTGCGCCATCGATGTCTGGCTGGGTGAACAGCTCAGCAGCGTTGGAAGCGTTAACGGAACCGCCGTACTGGATGATAACTTGCTCAGCCACTTTCGCATCAGCTTTAGCGATGTGATCACGGATGAATTTGTGAACAGCCTGAGCCTGTGCTGGGGTTGCAGATTTGCCAGTACCGATAGCCCATACTGGTTCGTAAGCGATAACCGCTCCTTCGAAAGCCGCAGCGCCCTGAGTTTTCAGAACTGCGTCAATCTGACGTGCGCAAACTTCTTCAGTTTTGCCCGCTTCGTTTTCTGCTTCGGTTTCACCGATGCACAGAACTGGGATCAGACCCTGTTCTTTCAGCACTGCGAATTTCTTCGCGATCAGCTCGTCAGATTCTTTGTGGTAAGTACGACGCTCGGAGTGGCCGATGATGATGTAGGTTGCGCCAACATCTTTCAGCATCGCGGCAGAGGTTTCACCGGTGAATGCGCCGGACAGGTTCAGGTCAACGTTCTGTGCGCCCAGGTGGATGTGGCTGCCCTCAGCGGCGTGTTTAGCCTGATCGATGTACATTTCTGGTGGCGCGATAGCAACGCCACAGCCAGCAACGCCTGCCAGCTCTTTGCGCAGGTTAGCAATCAGCTCGTTTACCATGTGGCGGCTGCCGTTCAGTTTCCAGTTACCCATCACTAAAGGATGTCGCATTTCGATTCTCCACGCTTGTCAGCGAATTAAGGAATATGGCCACCCATTAGGGCAGCATGGTCTGTGAATCAGTATAGAGATTGAAAGCCGTGAAGGCTTTGCTTTTTATCATTTATTCTCCCCTTCAAGATTTTCAGATAACGTCAGCTTAATCGGTTCAACTGCGAAGGTCAGCCCTTTTTCGCCATTATCTGCGACAACATAGCGCACCGCGCCTTCGGTGCTGGCGAAGTAATGTTTGCCTTTTCCTTGCGTCAGTAGCTTTTGCAATTTCTGCAAACTTTGTGGCCTGGTGAGTGTGGGGATAACTGCCCGCATTAGGGCACTCATGTATTCTTGCGCTTTGCTTCTGGCTGCTTTGTGTTCAGGACCTTGAATCGGCAGCCAGGTTATCTGAATGGATTTTATTTTCAGCGTACCGCGTTCCAGTGCCGTGGAGGCGTACAAATTTTCATTAATCTTGCTGGCCGCGCGGGTAATATTCATCTGGTCGCGGCTTGAGGTAATTGAACGGAACTCGCCGAGTGGCAGCGTCGGGTTATCGGTGTTGAATTTTTCCCTAAACTGGCTGATGGAGAGATCGAAGGCTGGCGCGCCCGATAGCAGATACGGGGCAACCGCCGTGGACGTTTCCGCCGACAGCACGACCGAACTGGTGCCCAGAGTCATGAGCCCAATCAGCCACAGCGTTATCCATTTTTTCATGCTTATCGTCTCCTCTTTGCAGATGACGATTAAAACGGGAACTGACGCGGTTGTCAAAATGTGCCCGCTTCAGGGTAAACTACGCCGCACGACGAGAATAGGGAACGAGCATGACTCTACAGCAATGGTTATTTTCCATTAAAGGGCGGATTGGCCGCCGAGATTTCTGGATTTGGATTGGCATCTGGATAGTGGCGATGGCGGCACTATTCGGCCTGGCGGGGCGCGAGCTGGTCGATCTGCAAACGGCGGCGTTTATGCTGGTTTGTCTGCTGTGGCCTACGGCGGCGGTAACGATTAAACGGCTGCACGACCGGGGGAAATCCGGCCTGTGGGCGCTGTTGATGGTGCTGGCGTGGATGCTGCTGGCCGGGAATTGGTCAATGCTGCCAGGCGTTTGGCAGTGGGGCGTCGGGCGCTTTATCCCCACGCTGATTATCGTCATGATGCTGATTGACCTGGGCGCATTCGTTGGCACCCAGGGCGAAAACAAATATGGCAAAGAGACGCAGGATGTGAAATACGGCGCGAATCACCAATAGTGTTCGGCGGTCATATGGCCTGGGCGACGACGTAAATGCTTGGTCATCTGCCGGGTTTCTTTGAGTAGCTGTTGGGTGTCACGCACCATTTGCGGGTTACCGCATAGCATTACATGGCTGGTTTCGGCGTTTATCGGTAGGCCAACCGCCGCCTCTAACGCGCCACTTTCAATCAGTGCCGGAACGCGCCCTGTTAACATCCCTGGCGCGGTTTCCCGGCTAACTACCGTTTGAATCCGCAGTTTTCCGGCGTAACGCGCCTGCAAGTCCTGCATTTGTGGCAGATAGCTCAAATCGGCGGCGTAGCGTGCGGCATGAACCAGCACCAGATTGTTAAAGCGTTCGAGATCTTTGCCTTCTTCGAGAATCGACAAGTATGGGCCGATCGCCGTACCGGTCGCCAGCATCCATAGAGTGTCGCAATCCGGGACTTCATCCAGCACGAAAAAGCCCGCCGCTTCGCTGACTACTTGCACCTCGTCGCCTGGCTTTAGCGCCGCCAGCCGTGGGCTAAGCTTGCCGTCCGGTACAGTGACCAGATAAAACTCGAGATCGGGATTGCTGGGGGCATTAACATATGAATAGGCGCGCTGGACGCGCTCGCCGTCGATATCCAGGCCCAGTTTGGCAAACTGCCCGGCGGTGAAAGGTTGAACCGGTGCGTGGACGGTCAGGCTAAACAGCGCATCAGTCCAGTTTTGCACTTTTACAACTTTGCCTGTAACCCAGTCTGCCATGGCGTATCTCCTCTCAATCGCGTTAACTTATCTTCACCGCGACAAGGAAATATTTCCAGCCCCTAAGGGCTGGAAAGCTCTATTGATCAAATGATTTATAGAATGTGCTGTTGGATTTCTACGTCTTTACGGTCGAGGTAGTGAATCGACTGAATCCGGCGAATGGTGCGTGATTTACCGCGAATCAGTAGAGTCTCGGTGGTGGCGATATTGCCTTTGCGGCTGATACCGTCCAGCAGGTCGCCTTTGGTGATGCCGGTGGCGGAGAAAATAACGTTATCACTGCGCGCCATATCGTCGAGAGTCAGCACTTTACCGGCCTCAATGCCCATTTCGTGGCAGCGCGCCAGCTCGTCTTCGCCGATGCGACGGTTCTCTTCACTGTCGCCTTTGACGTGATGGCGAGCCAGCAGGCGACCATGCATGTCACCGTCCAACGCACGGATAACCGCAGCGGATACGACGCCTTCCGGTGCGCCGCCAATACCGTACAGCACGTCAACTTCGCTGTCTGGCATACAGGTCAGGATAGACGCGGCTACGTCGCCATCAGGAATAGCAAACACGCGCACGCCTAGTTTTTGCAGCTCTGCGATAACCGCATCATGACGCGGTTTAGCCAGAATAGTCACCGTCAGCTCGCTGAACGGTTTATTCAGCGCGGCAGCCACGTTGCGCAGGTTTTCTTCCAGCGGTTTGTTGAGGTCGATAACGCCTTTCGCGCCCGGCCCGACAATCAGTTTTTCCATGTACATATCTGGCGCATTAAGGAAGCAGCCTTTGTCGCCAACCGCCAGCACCGCCAGCACCGCCAGCGCGTTAGCCTGGCCCATCGCCGTCATGCGGGTTCCTTCGATAGGGTCTACGGCAATATCTACCGCATCGCCATTTCCTGTGCCGACGGACTCGCCAATATAGAGCATGGGTGCTTCGTCAATTTCGCCTTCACCAATGACGATAGTGCCATCAATGTTGACCTTATTGAGCATAATACGCATGGCGTTTACCGCCGCGCCGTCAGCGGTATTTTTATCGCCTCGGCCCAGCCATTTATAGCCTGCCAGCGCAGCCGCTTCGGTAACGCGGGAAAATTCGATAGCCAGTTCTCGTCTCATTACAAACTCGTCCAGGAAGTAGAATTGCGCGAAGTTTAGCACAACCCTATGCGGGCTGTGGGTATCGCTACGCGTTGGAATAACGCTCGGTTTCCGGCATCCAGCGCTCAATAAGCGCATTTGCTTGCTGTGGATAACGGTCGTGAATATGGCGAGCCAGGCGCTGAACTTCGGGGATCATCGCCTGATCGCGCATTAAGTCGGCGACTTTAAATTCGGCAGTGCCGGTCTGGCGCGTACCGAGTAATTCGCCGGGGCCACGGATTTCCAGATCTTTTTGGGCAATGACGAAGCCGTCGTTGCTGTCGCGCAGTACCTGCAAACGCATTTGCGCGGTTTTGGATAACGGCGATTTGTACAGCAGTACACAGTGCGAGGCCACTGCGCCACGTCCTACACGACCACGCAACTGGTGTAATTGCGCCAGCCCCAGACGCTCTGGGTTTTCGATAATCATCAGGCTGGCGTTCGGTACATCGACGCCCACTTCAATCACCGTGGTGGCAATCAGGAGATGTAGTTCGCCCTGCTTAAAGGCCTGCATCACTGACTGTTTCTCCGCCGGTTTCATCCGCCCGTGCACCAGGCCGATATTCAGCTCCGGCAGCGCCAGCTTTAGCTCTTCCCTGGTGGCTTCTGCGGCCTGCGCTTCCAGCAGGTCAGACTCTTCAATCAGCGTACATACCCAATAGGCCTGGCGGCCTTCAGTCGTACAGGCGTTACGGACGCGGTCGATGATATCGTGGCGGCGGGTATCTGGAATCGCCACCGTAGTGACCGGCGTTCTGCCTGGCGGCAACTCGTCAATGACCGAGGTGTCCAGATCAGCGTAAGCGGTCATTGCCAGCGTACGTGGAATAGGGGTAGCGGTCATAATCAACTGATGCGGGTGAAAGCCCTGCTGCTGGCCCTTTTCCCACAGCGCCAGACGCTGGTGAACGCCGAAGCGGTGCTGTTCATCAATGATAACCAGTGCGAGGCCGTTGAATTGCACCTGCTCCTGGAAAATGGCGTGTGTGCCGACAATCATCTGTACCTGGCCGCTGGCAATCGCCTCTTGCTGCGCCAGACGTGCCTTGCCTTTCTGCTTACCGGCAAGCCAGCCCACTTCAATGCCCAGCGGTGCAAACCAGCTACGGAAATTGTTGGCGTGTTGCTCGGCGAGCAGTTCGGTTGGCGCCATTAGCGCAACCTGCTTGCCGTGGGCGATAGCGCGCAGTGCGGCGAGGGCGGCAACCAGCGTTTTACCGGAGCCAACATCTCCCTGAACCAGGCGCATCATTGGCACATCCAGCGCCATATCGTGTTCGATTTCTGCGGTAACTCGTGCTTGAGCGCCCGTTGGCTTGAACGGCAGCGCGGCCAGAAGCTGATTTTTCAGGGTATCGTCCGCGCTAAGCGGCTGGGCGTGAAAACGCTGCGCGCCTGCGCGCAGCGCCAGCATACTCAGGTTATGCGCCAACAGTTCTTCCAGAATCAAACGCTGCTGTGCCGGGTGTTTACCGGTTTCTAAATCGGCGAGCTGAAGCGTTGGCGGTGGGCGATGCAACGTGCGCAGTGCCTCTGGCAGGCTCATCATCCCCTGCGCCAGCTCCGGTGGCAGCAATTCGGTAATCGCGCAGGTATCGAGAAGATCCAACGCCTGGTCGGTCAGTTTACGTAGCGTTGCCTGTTTGATGCCTTCGGTCGTGGGGTAGACCGGCGTGAGCGTTTCCTGCAAATCTGGAGTGCTCAGGTCACCTTGCACACGGTATTCCGGGTGAATCATCTCTGCGCCGAACTTCCCGCGTTTGGCTTCACCGTAGGCCAGCACGCGCCGCCCAGTGGTGAGGCTATTTTTCATCGCCGCGTTGAAGTTAAAAAAGCGCATGGTGAGGATGCCGGAGCCGTCGCTTATCTGGCAGGTCATCATTCGGCGGCCGCCGAACGTGACATTACAGCTCAGGACTTCTCCCTCCACGGTGGCATAAATGCCGGGGAGTAGCTCGCCAATAGGGTAGAGGTGGGTTCTGTCTTCGTAGCGCAGCGGTAAGTGCAAGAGTAAATCCTGCACGGTATGCAGGCCAATTTTCGCTAACCGACTGCTCTGTGCGGCACCGACGCCGGTCAGTGTATTGAGCGGAACGGCATCCAGCAGACGGCTTTGCATGGCAGTTACTCCGTAGCCTGCATGGTTGACCACCACGTAGCATCGGCTTCAATTTCGCCCTGATCGTTGACGTGGGGATACGGTAAACCTTTGCGTTTAGCGACTTTCGCCAGCACTGGATAGCCGCCTTCAAACAGCAAGCGTTGCTGTTCTTCTTCGGGTAACGTACTGTTTTCACGAAGGTACATACCGGCATTTTGCCGCTGACGCTGGGCTTCATAAAGAATCAGCGCGGAGGCAACAGAGACATTCAGCGACTGTACCATGCCGATCATCGGGATGATGATGTCCTGGTCTGCGAGCGCCAGGGCTTCCTGGGTGATACCGGTTTTTTCCTGCCCCATCAGTACACAGGTTGGGCGGGTGTAGTCGATTTCGCGGAAATCAACGGCTTTCGCGGACAGATTGGTTGCCAGAATCTGCATACCCTGGCCTTTTAAATGGCTGACGGCATCACCGATGCTGCGGTGTGTTTTTACCTGAACCCAGCTGTTGCTGCCCGCTGCCGCAGAAGCCATCGTGCGCATACGGCTGCCAGGCCAAACGGCGTGGACTTCATGTACGCCCACCGCATCGGCGGTGCGGATGATCGCCGAGACATTATGAGGTTTGTGGACCTGCTCCATGCAGACCGTCAGATCAGGCTGACGCCTGGCGAGCATCTCACAAATACGCGCATAACGCTGTTCGTTCATAAACACTTCGTCCTTCAAATTGCCTCGGCGTTAGCCGCACTCACTCACCCCAGTCACGCACTTTTGTCCGTTCCTGAGGATTCATTCGCTTGCCGTTTTGAGGCAATTCGAATGATTTTGTGTTCAAACTAGTTTCGGTTACGGGTGACCTTGATAACATCCGGCATCACGCGGATTTTACGCATGATATTCGCCAAATGTACGCGATCTCGCGCGGTCAGGCGGATAAATGCGCTATAAACGCGCCCATCTTTTTCTTCCGTATTCAGGCTTTGAATATTGGAGGTCGCGGTGTTGATAGCCGCCGTCAGGTTGGCTAAAGCCCCCTGGTGATTGAACATATCAACCTTAATTTCGGTGATAAATTCTTGCGCCGTCTCTTTGTCCCACTCTACACCCATGAATTTCTCAGGTTCTTTCTGATAGCCGCGTATGTTGCGGCAAGATTCATGGTGAATAACCAACCCTTTACCCGGGCTGACGTGGGCGATAATCGGGTCGCCAGGGATTGGACGACAGCATTTTGCAAAGGTTATCAGTACGCCGTCTGCGCCTTTAATCGGCAGATGGGTAAGACCGGATGCGCCCGGCGCTGATGGAATGGCTTCGCCCTGCTGGAGGTTTTTAGCGACCACCACGCTCATGGCGTTACCCAGGCCGATTTCAGCCAGCAGATCGTCAAGCGTGGTCAGACGCATACGCTCCAGCTCGCGCTGGATATGTTCCGCAGGAATTTCTGCCAGCTTACGGCTACCGCCGAGCGCATGGTTCAGCAGACGACGCCCCAGACTGACGGAATCGTCACGCTTGAGGTTTTTCAGCATCTGACGGATTTTGGCGCGCGCTTTCGAGCTGACGACAAAATTAAGCCATGCGGCGTTCGGGCGCGCGCCCGGTGCGGTAATAATTTCTATCGTTTGGCCGCTGGAAAGCGGCTGCGACAGTGGATAGGGCTGACGGTCAACGCGTGCGCCAACGCAGGCATGGCCGATATCGGTATGCACCGCATAGGCGAAATCCACTGGCGTAGCGCCAGCAGGAAGTTCGACAATGCGACCTTCTGGGGTGAAAACGTAAATCTCATCCGGGAAAAGATCGGATTTAACGCTCTCGATAAATTCAAACGAACTACCGGCGCTTTGCTGTAGCTCCAGCAGGCTCTGCATCCAGCGCTGGGCGCGGATTTGCGCCGTTGTGCTGCTTTCACCGCCGTGTTCTTTGTAAGCCCAGTGTGCTGCCACCCCCATTTCTGCCATTTGATCCATGTCTTCCGTACGGATCTGGACTTCAACAGGGACGCCGTGCGGCCCAATCATTGAGGTGTGCAGGGACTGATAGCCGTTCGCCTTAGGAATGGCGATATAGTCTTTAACGCGGCCTGGACGTGGTTTGTACAGGCTGTGCATCTGACCCAGAACGCGGTAGCAGGTATCAAGGTCATGAACGATTACGCGAAAAGCGTAGATATCCATAATCGAGTGAAAACGCTGCTCTTTCAGCACCATTTTGCAGTAAATGGAGTACAGATGCTTTTCACGACCGCTGACGCGACACGGAATTCCCGCTTCTTGCAAACGCCCTTCGATTTCAGAAAGAATCTTCTGAATCATCTCTTTACGGTTGCCGCGCGCGGCTTTCACCACTTCTTTAATGACGCGATAACGGTTAGGGTACAGCGCTTCAAATCCCAGCTCTTCCAGCTCGGTTTTGATGTGATGAATACCTAAACGGTGCGCCAGCGGGCTGTAAATTTCGAGAGTTTCACGGGCGATGCGGCGACGTTTATCTGGGCGTAATGAACCCAGCGTGCGCATGTTGTGGGTACGGTCGGCAAGCTTGATGAGGATGACGCGGATATCTTGCACCATCGCCATAATCATTTTGCGAAAGTTTTCGGCCTGAGCTTCTTTCTTATCGCGGAACTTGAGTTTATCAAGTTTCGACACCCCCTCTACCAGCTCAGCAACGCTTTTGCCAAAGAGTTGCTCCATATCCTGGTAGGTGGCGGGGGTATCTTCAATCACGTCGTGCAGCAGGGCGGCCATGAGCGTTTCATGGTCGAGTTTCATCTCGGCCAGAATGCAGGCAACCGCAACTGGGTGCGTGATATAGGGTTCACCGCTTGAACGTGTTTGCCCCTCGTGAGCGTCACGTGCAACGAGATAGGCCTGCCGTAGACGCTTAATTTGGTCTTCCGGCAGGTAGTTTTGAATCAGCTGATTCAGGCTCTCAAACAGATACAAGGGTTACCCGCTTTTTATTAACGACGACCTTCAGCAATAGCGGTAACGGCCTGTAATTCAGCGGCTTCCTGCTCTTGCTGTTCCTGGCGTTCGCGCACGTCGAGGATCTGGTTGTTGATCAGACCTTCTTCGATTTCGCGCAGCGCGATTACGGTGGTTTTATCGTTTTCTTCCGGTACCAGCGGATCCTTTCCGCCTACCTGCATCTGACGAGCGCGACGCGCGGCGACCAGTACCAGGTCAAAACGGTTACCAATTTTCTCTACAGCGTCCTGAACAGTTACGCGTGCCATACTTTAAATGCTCCACAGGTGAAGAAATGACTGGGCATGATACTGAAAGTGGGTTCAGTCTGCCAATAATTTGCTGATTAAAGCGTCATGTCGCTGCTTTTGGCGGCTCATACGCAGACGTTCAGCCCGGAGGATCGTTTTCAAATCGCCCAGTGCGGTATCAAAATCATCGTTGACGATAAGGTAATCATATTCCGCGTAATGGCTCATTTCTGCAACTGCCTGAGCCATACGTTTTGCGATAACCTCTTCGCTGTCCTGACCACGACCACGCAGGCGGCGGTCCAGCTCGATTTTAGACGGTGGTAAAATAAAGATACTGCGCGCGCCTGGCATACTTTTACGGATTTGCTGAGCGCCCTGCCAGTCGATATCAAGGAATACATCGACGCCGGTCGCCAGTACCTGCTCAATTGCCTTGCGCGAAGTACCGTAATAGTTACCAAAAACTTCCGCGTGTTCAAGAAACGCATCTTCGCTAATCATCGTTCTGAATTCGTCGTGATTCACAAAGAAATAATGTTCACCGTGTACTTCACCCGGACGCGGCGCGCGCGTGGTATGAGAAACTGATACCTGAGAGTCGTACAACGGTTGGGTTTTCAATAAAGCCTGAATCAGGCTGGATTTACCCGCGCCACTTGGGGCGGAAACAATATAGAGCGTGCCTTGAGCCATGAGTGTCTTTTGTATGTGATTATCGAAAGAGAACTTACATACGAGCCTATTATACACGGCGCTGCTACGCGACGTAGCCTTTGTCACACTTTTTGCATCAGTTTATTTTATTTTGCGCACTGTTTTCCTGAATTATCCACGCGTTGCTGCAACAAACGTTTTTTCTCTGAAGCCTGCTCGTGAAACCTTCCATCGCCTCTCGCACCCTGTATCTCGCTGCGATACAAACGATTTTTCACAGCGGGAGGGGAAATCATGAGGGCATGGCTAATAAGCATAGGGATATTTCTCGCAGTGCCGGTGCAGGCCACCTGCCCGGTGTGGTCACCCACGCGAGCAGAGCAAGAGATTGCACAACTGCAAGGGCAAGTTAGTCAGTGGAACGAGAGCTATTGGCGTGCAGGGACCAGTGATATCAGCGATGGCGTTTATGACCAACTTTCTGCCCGTCTGGCGCTGTGGCAGCGCTGCTTTAACGCTGTACCTGCGGAAAGCACAAGTCTGCCGCCGATGGCGGGTGCAGTTAAACATCCGATTGCTCACACGGGTGTGCGTAAACTCGCGGATGCGCGAGCGGTAGAGCAGTGGATGCAGAGAAAAACAGGGCTATGGGTGCAACCGAAAGTGGACGGCGTTGCGGTGACGCTGGTTTATCGGCAGGGGCGGCTGCACCAGGTTATCAGTCGTGGTGATGGGCTGGCCGGTGAAGACTGGACACAAAAGGCGTTGAACATTCCGTCGATACCTAAAACGGTGCATGGGCTACTGGCGAACAGTGTGTTGCAGGGCGAGATTTTTCTCCGTGCCGATGGGCATGTGCAGCAAAAAATGGGCGGCATGAATGCACGTTCCAGAGTAGCGGGAATGCTGATGCGCAAAGGGGGAAACCAGCCATTATCGGCGCTGTCGTTGTTTGTCTGGGCATGGCCAGACGGCCCTGCGGCAATGGAGGAAAAATTGGCGCAGCTTGCCAGGTCAGGGTTTGCACTAACCGCGCAGTATTCTCATGCCGTTAACCATCTTCAGGATGTGAGCGACTGGCGTGATCGCTGGTTCACCTCACCGCTCCCGTTCGCTACCGATGGAGTTGTTATCCGCGCTGCCAAAGAACCGGCGGGGGCTCATTGGCTACCTGCGCAGGGCATTTGGGTCGCCGCGTGGAAATATCAGCCGGTTTCGCAGGTAGCAGAGGTAAATAACATTCGTTTTACCGTGGGCCGCACCGGAAAAATTGCCGTAGTAGCAGAGCTTGAACCTTTTAAGCTGGATGACAAACGGGTGCGGCGAGTCAGCGTTGGGTCTGTGTCGCGTTGGCAAAGTTTAGATATTACCGTTGGCGACCAGGTCCTGGTGAGCTTAGCTGGGCAGGGAATACCCCGATTAGACCGTGTCGTTTGGCGAGCTCTGGATAGAACGAAACCTGTGCCACCGGCAGCGGGCGACCATTCGTTGACCTGTTTTTATCGCAC
>JBOFJM010000145.1:0-2693 GCA_051656825.1 Kluyvera sp. | reverse complement strand
GTCGCCATACAGCGGTTCGGCAAACGGGCAATTGATGTGCACGCCGCCTGCATGAAGCGAACCTAGCGCGTCATCGACGACAGAAACCAGCCAGCGAGCAGGGATATCCTGGCTCGGGCGCGGTAAAGAGATCGTTTGTGATGGGTGCGAAGCGAACATTCCCGCCTGGCGAATCGCCTGATTCGCGCCGCAGTCAATCAGCTCTGGCGGGCGGTCTGCGGTAAGGAGGATAATTTTCTCGCCGGTCAGCCCTGCTTCAATCAGCGCAGGATAGAGATTCGCCACCGCCGTACCGGACGTGACGATCACCGCAACCGGCTGTTTGCTGACTTTCGCCAGCCCTAACGCCAGATGCCCCAGGCCGCGCTCGTCAAAATGCGTGTGGTGAATAAAGGTGCGATTCTCAGCCGCCGCCAGCGTTAACGGTGTTGATCGTGACCCCGGCGCGATGCAGATATGCCGCACGCCATGACGGGTTAATGCTTCAAGGATCACCGCCGCCCAGCGTCGGTTAAATGCGCTTACTGACATGAAATTGTCCGGTATCAAATAGTGCGACTCAGTATAAATACTACGACACGGTAGAATTTTGATATGAATCGGTAATGTTCTATTCAGAGAACAGCAATGAGCGTAGACCCGCCGCTTTGTTTTCTATTTCCTGCCATTCTTGCTGTGGGTCTGACCCCTCAACGATGCCCGCCCCTGCGTACAGGCGCAGCGTATTGCCGGTGGCTTTGGCTGAACGCAGCGTAACGCAGAACTCGCTTTGCCGCCGGGAGAGATAGCCCGCCGAACCGGCATACCATTCACGGGCAAAAGGTTCGAAGCCATCAATAAAATCGAACGCCTGCGCTCGCGGCAGCCCCGCAACCGCTGCGGTGGGTTGCAGTTGCAGCAGGCAACATTCGTCATCCGCTACTTTCAGCTTAGCCTGGATAACACGCCGCAAATGCTGAACATTTCTCAAACGAATGGTTTCGGCAGGCAGGACCTCCAGCGCATTAACGTGTTCCTGCAAACGCTGGCAGATATCTTCCACGACTAGCATGTTTTCACGCTGGTTTTTATCATCCGCCATTAGCCAGTCGGCCAGATGCTGCGCCTGCTCTGAGTCGAGATGGTTCGCGACCGTGCCCGCCAGCGCTTCGGTTTTAAGCTCAAGACCACGCCGACGCCACAGGCGCTCGGGTGATGAGCCGAAAAATGCCTGTTGAGCATCAAAAGCCATAAAAAAGTGATAGCAGTGCAGGTTAACCCGGCGGCTGGCGGCCATTAACGCCGCAGGATTCAACGGCGTGGTGAAGGTTAAATCCGTCGCGCGGGCGAGAACCACTTTCGTGAATTCCCCTCCGGCAATGGCATGCGTGGCCTGTTCAACCAAGTGCCGCCAGCCGGTTTGGCCCGGGCGATGCACCTCGCTGACAAGTTCCATCTTCGCCGTGTTCTGCGCGCCGTAGGGCAATAATGCCGCTATCAGCGCCCGCGCTGCTTGAGCATCGGCATTCAGGGAGGTGTCGCTCGACAGGTTTACCCTAAGCGTTGCCACACCGCCTTCGCGCCGCCACTCCAGGCGAGGCAAAAAAAACTGCATCTGTTTGAAATCAAAGCCATTCAGGCCGCAGATACGAATATCGTCGGCTTGCTGCTGGGATAAAAAGTGTTCGGCCTGCGCCAGAGAGGGGAACGAAACTGCCGCACCAAGGGCGGCCATCTCGTCATTGCCGTGACGCTGCTGCCAGTAAAACTGCGGCCAAACGGCCTGGGCGCTTAGCCAGGCTAGCGGGTCAAAGGCATCGTTCAGAGGGAAAGTGACGTCAATCGTTCGCGTGCCAGGTGAGGCTGGAAAATCGACTGCCAGAAGCCCTGACAGGCTCTGCAACGCAGCGGAAATGGATTGCACGCGAACCTCCCTATCTTAAAAACCACATAGTATACGGGGTACTGGGCATAAAATGCAGTACCCACGAGTAGGGAGTGAAGACGCAAGTTAGAAAAATCGCACCGAAAAACAACGCACTGCGGCTTTTATACTCACGCTGGTTGGCTATCGCGCGCCATGCCGATATGCGCAATACCATCTTCATCATAGACGCCGGTCACCGCGCTGAAGCCGAAATGAGCATAAAAATCTTGCAAATGCGCCTGCGCACCGAGATAGATAGCCCGCTCCGGCCAGTGCTGTTGGCAAGTCGCGAGCACCTGATTCATCAGTTGATAACCCAGCCGTTCGCCGCGCACCTGTGGGCTGACTATCACACGGCCAATCACCACCGGCTCAATGTCATCAGCACTGACCAGAATACGCGCGTAAGCCACCAGCGTGTCGTCTTTCCAGCCGAGAATATGGCGGTTTTCGCCGACTAAATCATCCCCATCGATATCCAGATAAACGCAGGCCTGCTCTACCACAAACACTTCGCTACGCAATTTGAGCAACGCGTACAGCGTTGGGACTGTTAATTCTGAATGGTGCAAATCTTGCCAGCGAATCATGGTAGGCTCCTTAGACCTTTTTTTACCGCCAGAGGCGCGGCGCTATGCAATTGACGTTTTTAGGCACATCTGCGGGCGTGCCAACCCGAACCCGCAACGTAACAGCAATGCTGCTGCATCTGCAACATCCGACGCAACCGGAGCTGTGGCTTTTCGACTGTGGCGAAGGTACACAGCATCAACTGTTGCATACCGAT
>JBOFJM010000144.1:0-2095 GCA_051656825.1 Kluyvera sp. | reverse complement strand
CGCTGGTGGATCTGCCTGGAGTGGGCGAGAGCCAGCAGCGGGACGCTGAATACCGTGGGCTCTATCGGGAGCAGCTCCCGAAGCTGGATATGGTGCTGTGGGTGCTAAAAGCGGATGACCGGGCATTCTCCGTGGAAGAGACGTTTTATCAGTCTATTCAGGCCCAGTGTGGTAACACCATGCCGCCGGTGCTCTGGATACTCAATCAGGTGGATAAAGTTGAGCCATCCGAGCAGTGGAACCGGCACTCTGCGACGCCATCTTCCATCCAGCTTGAGAATATCAATCGAAAGCAGCAGGCCGTTGCCAGTCAGTTAGGTATTCAGGATGGTGTCATTATTCCGGTATCGGTAAAAGGACGCTACCACCTGGCCCATGTTGTGGAACAGATGATAAATCGCCTCCCAAAGCAGGTACGCAGCCCGCTGCTGCCCCATCTGCATCAGTCATATCACTCCGCGCCCGTCAGGGAAACCGCCCGCAGCAGCTTTGGCGACGCTGTCGTCGATACACTTGATCGCGTCATTGACAGCGCACCATTGCCATTGATTGCCCGCCAGGCCTTGCAGGCTGTGACGCATACCGTCGCCCACGTTGCCCGCAGTATCTGGTCCTTCTTTTTCGATTAGTTTTGCACGAACCACGATAAAGAGTTTTGCTTGTTCATGATCGATTTCGTCGATCGTTCCGATCGGTTTTATTCATTATCCCTATCTTTGTTGCGGCTATAAAATTAGCAGTGAATGAAACTACTCATTTTAAATCAATAAGATAGTGGTGGGTGTTCATGTGCTTCATATTGTCTGTTCACTGATATAGGGGGATTGCCCCCTATTGATAAAGAGGCTTAACAGCAATGATTTCCAGGATGATTAGTTTCTATAGGGCCCGTGTTTCGCGAGTCGCGCCTTTTTCTGGGAATTTTAGTGCTTAAGGTGCGAGTTCATCCGAATAATAGAAGAGATATAGTTCATTCCAGATAATAATAACCGTCAATGATGTTTTTCCGGCAACAAAATATCACTGGCAACTCACCAAGAATTATTAATTGAAGGTTCGTGAATAATGTATAAATTCATTCCAGTTTTTATATTTGTTATGCCGTTAGTTGTCAGTGCCGCTGACTGGGGGACAAGTCAGAAGGGTGTTGTACGTAATCATTCTGCGGAAACTGTAAAACAAGAAAACGGTTACGGTATCTGGAAAGATAACAAGACTAGCGTCTTCTCTGTAATCGATCGTGTTCCAAACAAATACGGTACGATTGACAACGCACAGATCGTCGTGCGTTACGGGAAATATGGCCCTACTGTATCTTGGGTTAAGTTCATGGAGATGCCTTATTTCGAAATGACTGTAACTATGCAGATGCGTTTTGGTAATGAAAAAGACATCGCAATCAACGGCCAGCGACTGATAGGTAAAGAAAGTCTGATCGAAGTTGAGCCGTGCGAAACCCCGGCGTGTGTAAACGACAGATTAAAGAACAAACGTTTGGCTACCTACGCTTACGTTATCGCTATTCAAAGTGATGACGCAAACGACTACGCGTACCATGCGCTGAAAACAAACAACAAGATTAAGTTTAGCGTACTCAACAATACCTGGATCGTCGATACATCTGGGTTCCTTGCAATGGACTCTAAACACAGTGCAGCTTTCTAAGAGGATATTATCATGCGTAAATTAATCGTAGCAGTAACTTTGGTAATGGGTTTCATGGGCACTGCACATGCGGTAGATATGATCGACCCGCGTTCCGTCCCTCATAGCGACTACGAGATCTCTAACGGTTCTGACGGTAAGCTGTACTGCAAGAACTGTGGAGGTCAACACGGCTGGAATATCATGAAAGGCTTCGAACCGCTCGATGATGTAACCTCCAAAATTGTCGGAGCTGGCTGGAATACAGCAATTTACTGGGAGTCCATGGGGGCCAGTTGCTACTACGGTAGCTGGATTGCCATTAACCTCAAAAGTGGTGACAGCAAAGCGATCGGCCCTGATATTGAAACTAACCCAGAGATTTGCCAGTCAGAACCTGATGAAGTTGATTATGAGATTACTAAAGATGGCTGGACGATGACAGTGGCCG
>JBOFJM010000143.1:0-2899 GCA_051656825.1 Kluyvera sp. | reverse complement strand
CGGGATATCCTGGGCTACCCGTTTTGCCATATCATCACGTGAAAGTTTTTGCATCGTCGGCTCCTTAGGCGCGCAGCGCCTGGGCGGTGAGAGATTCCAGCGAGAACACACGCTGAACGAAAATCCCTGGGGTGATGATATTTTCTGGATCCAGTTCACCCAGCGAGACTTGTTTCGACACTTCTACGATGGTTGTTTTCGCCGCCGTCGCCATGATAGGGCCAAAGTTACGTGCCGCTTTGCGGTACACCAGATTGCCCCAGCGGTCAGCCTGGTGGGCTTTGATCAGCGCGAAATCGGCTTTAATGGGATATTCCAGCACGTAGTGGCGGCCATCGATTTCCCGCGTTTCTTTGCCTTCCGCCAGCGGTGTGCCGTAGCTCGTTGGGGTGAAGATGGCACCCAGCCCCGCCCCGGCGGCCTGAATGCGTGCCGCCAGATTGCCCTGAGGAACCAGCTCCAGCTCCACTTCACCGCGACGGTACAGGTCGTCAAAAATCTGCGAGTCAACCTGGCGTGGGAATGAGCAGATCATTTTGCGCACGCGTCCGGCTTTGAGCAGCGCCGCCAAGCCAATCTCGCCGTTACCGGCATTGTTATTGATGATGGTCAGGTCGCGCGCGCCCTGCTCAATCAGGGCATCAATAAGCCACGTTGGCTGGCCAGCAGGCCCGAAACCGCCAATCATAATCGTCGCCCCATCGTTGATACCCGCGACGGCTTCCGCCAACGTTGACACACTTTTATCAATCATCAGGTTGCTCCTTAATGTGCGGTTATCGCACTTATATTCGTTGTTCGCACAAAATGTGACCCGCTTAACGATGCGGGTCAAGGGCGATAATCGAAATATGGTGCGATTATCGAACATCGTGTATGTTTAGCGTAAGAATGTGATCGACGGCATAAACGGAGAGAAAAATGGAGAAACATCCAGACGATATTTTGACGGGCGATAGCGATCCGTTTAAAGGCGACCCGAACTTTATGGCCTCGCTGGCGCGCGGGCTGGAGGTGATTCAGGCGTTTACCCCGCAGCGTCGGGTGCTGTCGATTTCGCAAATCAGCCAGAAAACGGGGATCCCGCGCGCGGCAGTACGTCGCTGCCTGTATACGCTGGGCAAGCTGGGTTTTGTGTATGCGGAAGATGGCAAAAATTTCCAACTGCGCCCGCGAATTCTGTCGCTGGGCCACGCCTGGCTGGCTTCCACGCCGCTGGCGCGCTCGGCGCAGCCGGTACTCAAACATTTAAGCGAGATGCTGAATGAGTCCTGCTCTATTGCCACCCTGGACGGCGACGATATTTTGTATATCGCCCGCGCATCCAGTTCGCGCATTATGACTATCGACCTCGATATCGGCAGCCGTTTACCTGCGTGGTCAACGTCTATGGGGCGCGTACTGTTAAGCCATCAGCCGGAAGAAAAGCTCAACGATATGCTGGCGCGTATTACTATGATTCGCTATACCCCGCAGACGATTTCGTCCGTCAGCAAGTTGCGCAGCGAGCTAAAAGCGGTGCGCCAACAAGGGTATGCGCTAAATGATCAGGAGCTGGAGATGGGGCTGCGTTCACTGGCCGTACCGCTGTTTAATATGGATGGCCGGGTAGAGGCAGCGCTAAACGTCGGCGTCCATGCCGGGCAAGTTTCCGCCACGGAGTTACTTGAGCGGGTGTTGCCAGAGTTGCAAAAAGCGGCGTCTGAACTGAGCTTGCTAATGCGTTAGCGGCTGCGTTTGGCGTGCCGCTCCCAGTTTTCCTGTTTGGCGGCCGCCGATTTACGTAGCGCCACGTAGCAAGCACCGCTGCCCCCGTGGTGTGGCAGTGCTGCACAAAATGCCTGTACGGCCTCAAATTCCGTTAGCCAGCGGGCAAGATAACTGCGAACCACATTCGCATGTGAGCCGTCTTGTTTCCCTTTGCCGTGGATGATCAGCACATTGCGCAGGTTTTCCTGCTGCGCCTGGTGGATAAACGCAAACAGGTTTTGTCGGCATTGTTCAACCGTTTGGTGCACCAGATTAAGGCTCGCCTGTTGGCTGTACTTCCCCTGGCGTAGTTTATCCAGCACGCCGGTTTGCAACCCTTCGCGCTTGAACTCCAGCGGTGTTGCCAGCGGGACGAGGTCGAGAAAACCAGTAGTGAGAAAATTATCCAGTTGCAGCGTGTCAATTTGCTGCCGAGTACGGGAGTTTCGCACTGGCTGCCAGTGAATATCGCTACCCTGTTTTAGCGGCTGGACATCCTCCATCGCGCCGAGAAACAGCGATTTGTCGTCAAGATTCATGAGAACTCCCCTCGTTACAACTGGCGCATACTATAGCCGCGCGTTCAGGCGCGCTCAATCCGTTTTCCGTTGTTCGAGTAAATAATCAGCAAGCGAAATATCATCATCGCCAACTAATTATTTACTTATAGGAATTAATGAGTGCTTAAATAGATTAAATCAGGAATTAATGATTTAAAGTAAAGATGATTTACGTGAAATAAATCATCAATAATTATCTGGAAAATAAATCAAGAGCAGTTATAAATAGTAATACCCGCTGTGCGGAGCAAAATGTGGGAAACGGTACGGATACAGCTGTGTGGTTGCTGCGGGGTCTGGCGATGTCGACAGACCCCGATTTTTATTCTGCTCCAGATCACTCATTTTCTTTAACCTGTGCTTCAGGATGTTACATTTCCCGCCTGGTTTACCTTTTATATTCCTCGCATTCCATTACACACTATTTTTATTTTACTTATCCACTTTTGCTATTTCGTTATTTGTTAAAATAAAAACCACTTTATTTGTATGGTTACCATTCTGGAGGTATAGAGCGAGAAGTCATTAGCGTGCTATGGTGTGGCACAGGAATAATTAGCTGATTGAGCACATCATTAAAGAGACCGCGT
>JBOFJM010000142.1:0-7375 GCA_051656825.1 Kluyvera sp. | reverse complement strand
CGATAACTTGATAAGGTGTACGCTGCCAGTTTTCATCGCGCGTGTTGCCGGTATAGAAAATAAGTAGCTCATCATCAACCACGATAGCGCTACCGGAATAAGGGCCATGACTGTCGTAGACAGAATTCGGTTCAATGAGCGGCCCAAGTGGCCGCCAATGCACTAAATCATCCGATACCAGATGGAACCACCCCTGATACCACTGGTTTTCACAGTAGCGCAATGGGCTCCATTGATAACACAGATGATATTGCCCGTTGAAAAAACTAAACCCATTGGGGTCGTTAAGGAATCCGGTTTCAGGCTCAATATGGTAATGCTGGCGATACGGCGAACCGCTCGTTAGCTTTTTCGCATATTTAAGTACAGCGTCTGGAATATCGGCATACTGCTTAAAGCGTAAAGAGTTTTTCATATTCTTAGCTCGCCTTAGAATGGGAAAATTTACCCAAGAGACAGGTTCCCAATGCGCCGACAACCAATGCAATAAGGTGGGCAATAATATAATTTACATACCCATTGTTCGCAGGATCGACAATGGTGATCCCCGGCAATGCTGTCGTCCCATATCCCAGCGCGGTGAGTTTTGATAGATAGACCCAAGCAGCCCCCGCGCCCCCGCCAAACATCCTGCTAACAGCGGAAAACGGTATTTCAGCGTCACCCCAAACAGCGCGGGTTCAGAAATACCAAAAAGAATCGAAGTAAAGGCTGAAATACACAGCGTATAAACTTGCTTATTTTTTCTGTGCAGCAGCATATAGCCAAGCACTGCGCCACCCTGCCCCATCAAGGCCACCGACATCAGTGGGTTAAGGAAGTCGCGCCCCGTACTGGCCAGCAGTTGTCCCTCAATGGCCCCAAACGTATGGTGTAAACCCGTAATCACGATCAATTGCTGAACCGCGCCAAAAATCATGTAACCGAAAATCCCCAAATATTCCGCCATCCACAGCAGGCCACCGGTAATCGCTTCTCCCAAAAACCGGCCAAAAGGCCCGATAATGGTAAACAGCAACAGGGATGAAATCAGAATGGTCAGCATTGGGGATAACACAAATTTAATGATGTCCGGTAGCACACGGCTAAAGTACTTATCGAGCCAGGCGACGGTGAAGCCAATCATCAACGCAATAATAATCCCTCCCTGGAAACCGGCCATTTCCACAGGCAACCCAAAAAGGCTAATAGATTCAACAGGAACTTTTCCTGACGCCGCGCTAAAAGCATCGACCAATCCAGGATGAACCATAATTGCGCCAATCGCCAACCCCAAAGCCGGGCGGCAGCCGTAACGGCGCGTTGCAGACCAGGCCACGACCATAGGTAGAAAAGCGAAGATGCCCGAAGAAGCAATGGAGATAATTTTGTTGATGCCGGATATCTGCGGGAACATCTCTACAATAGTTTTCGTCCCAAAGATGCCTTTGGTGGTTAACAGTGACGTCAATCCCATTAATAGCGCAGCCGCTAAAATAGAGGGCATTATTTCTACGAAGACATCTGAAATAGACGTCACAAACCGCTGAATCGCATTCTGCCGCTGTTGGCTAACATAATGGCTCTCTTCGGTTATCCCCAGATGATCTTTCAACGCCTGACAAACGGTATTCACTCGCCCGGCGCCATAAATAATCTGTAGCTGATCGCCCACGGTAAATACGCCCTTAACATGCTCAAGACAGCCTATTTTTTCTATTTGCGCTTTGGCGTTATCCGCTAATACCAGACGTAAACGGGTAGCATAGTGCGTAACATGGACGATATTCTCTTTTCCACCTAATGCATTGATTAATGAATTAAGTATATTGGCGCTGGGAAAATCATTTTTCATAACAACCCCCGATAAAATTATTATGTCCGTACTATAATGACCCGCGAATTCCGATAGAATGGAAAAATGTGGACAATCAAGGTAATTTTGTCGCCAGGGGTAAATACGCATTGAACTATCTCTATAATAATCCTTTTGCAAACGACGCACTTTATCTCTATTCATGTGGCTTTGACGCCACGGCTCCCGGCCATACCTACGGGCCCACAGTGCGCAGCGGCTTTATGCTGCACTATATTCTTTCCGGCAATGGCGTTTTCACCAGCAATGGCTGTACCTGGCCGCTGCATCAGGGGGATTTTTTCTTTATTACTCCGGGCGAAATCATAAAGTATGAAGCCGATAAAACGACACCCTGGGCATTTTACTGGATGGGATTTCGTGGAACGCTTATCACGCACTATCTACAGCGCTGTAAGCTCTCATCTACAAACCCGGTATTTCATGAAAGCCAGGCAGGAATCATTAAAAATACATTCAGTGAAATTATAGAAGTATCAACTCTCGGCACTAACAGTGATATATTAATAGCCGCGAAATTAACCGATATTATCTATCTTCTGTGCCAAAACTTTCCTGTTGAAGATGAAGCGCCCTCTCACAGCCCCAAAAAAAAATAGCGATACAGGCGATGCAATATATTCGCAACCATTATGATCGAAATATTAAAATTGAAGAAATCGCACGTTACCTGAACATAGACAGGACATATTTACATCGGTTATTTATTCAAGAATTTCAATGCAGTCCAAAAGAATATCTGACACGCATCAGGCTGGATAAAGCCCGGGCGCTGTTGCTAAACACACGATACTCGATTGCAACGATTGCGTTTTCAGTGGGTTATCAGGATGCCCTGCTTTTTTCAAAGGTCTTCCGCCATGCAACAGGCTTTTCCCCCTCTGAATATCGCCAGCAAAAAGCAAAAAATGCCGCTTCGGTTTAAACGAAGCGGCATTCAACTCTTACAGCGGTTGTGTCTGTGCTTCGACGACGGCCAGCGCCACCATGTTGACGATACGGCGAACGGAAGCAATCGGCGTCAGGATATGCACCGGTTTTGCGACACCCATCAGTACCGGCCCTACCGTCACCCCTTCAGAACTGGAGACGCGCAGCAGGTTGTAGCTGATACGCGCGGCTTCCATATTCGGCATCACCAGAATATTCGCCGAGCCTTTTAATGGGCTGTCTGGCATCCGGTCATGACGGATACTTTCCACCAGCGCCGCATCGCCGTGCATTTCACCATCAATCATCAGCTCAGGCGCACGCTCACGTACCAGCGCCAGCGCATCGCGCATTTTGCTAGCCGATGGGCAGTCAGAAGAACCGAAATGGGAATGTGACAACAGCGCTACGCGCGGTTCGATCCCGAAGCGACGCACGCTTTCCGCCGCCATCAGAGTGATTTCGGCAATTTGCTCAGGCGTAGGGTCGTTGTTGACGTAGGTATCAGCAATAAAGGTGTTGCCGCTTGGCAGCAGCAGCGCGTTCATCGCCCCGGCGGTATGAACGCCATCGCGATAGCCGAACAGCGGTTGTACCACGCGGAAATGTTCATGGTAATCACCGACAGTACCGCAAATCATGCCGTCAGCTTCGCCACGTTGCACCATAATAGAACCAATCGCGGTGGTGTTACTGCGCATCTCACGCTGCGCCTGCTCTTGCGTGATACCGCGACGTTTCATCAGGCTGAAGTATTCCTGCCAGTACTCTTTAAAGCGCGGGTCGGATTCATTATTAACGATTTCAAAATCGATACCCGGTTTGATTTGCAGCCCCAGCTTCTGAAGACGCATTTCAATTACGCTTGGGCGACCAATCAGAATCGGTTTCGCCAGCCCCAGAGTGATAAGCTCTTGCGTTGCGTGTAGCACGCGGTTGTCTTCACCTTCCGCCAGCACAATGCGTTTTGGCTCTTTACGCGCCTGCGAGAAAATAGGCTTCATGAACAGGTTGGTCTTATAGACAAACTCGCTCAGTTTTTCGATGTAAGCGTCGAAATCCGCAATCGGCCGAGTCGCCACGCCGGAGTCCATTGCCGCTTTGGCAACGGCGGGTGCAATTTTAACAATCAAGCGCGGATCAAACGGTTTAGGAATGATGTATTCCGGGCCAAAGCTCAAGTCCTGGTCACCGTAAGCCGAGGCCACCACTTCACTTTGTTCAGCGTGCGCCAGTTCGGCAATGGCGTGTACCGCCGCCAGTTTCATCTCTTCGTTAATCGCCGTCGCGCCCACGTCCAGCGCCCCACGGAAGATGAACGGGAAGCACAGCACGTTGTTAACCTGGTTCGGATAGTCAGAACGACCGGTACAGATAATCGCATCCGGGCGCACTTCTTTCGCCAGCGGCGGCAGGATTTCCGGCTCAGGGTTAGCCAGCGCGAGGATCATCGGCGCGCGAGCCATTTTTTTCACCATTTCCGGGGTCAACACTTTCGGGCCAGAGCAGCCGAGGAAAATGTCCGCATCCGCAATAACATCATCCAATGTGCGTTTGCCGTCGTCTTTCACCGCGTAGGCAGCTTTGGTTTCCGCCATGTTGGCTTCGCGGCCTTCGTAAATCACGCCCTTCGAGTCGCAAACCACGATGTTGTGTTTTTGCATCCCCAGCGCCACCAGCAGGTTCATACAGGCAATAGCTGCCGCGCCCGCACCAGACACCACCATGCGCACATCGGAGATGTTTTTCTCGACCACTCGCAGGCCGTTGATAATCGCGGCAGTACTGATGATAGCCGTACCGTGCTGATCATCGTGGAATACCGGAATGTTCATCCGCTCACGCAGTTTCTGCTCAATGTAGAAACATTCCGGCGCTTTAATATCTTCAAGGTTGATGCCGCCGAAGGTCGGTTCCAGCGCCGCCACGACATTAATAAATTTATCAGGATCCAGTTCGTCCACTTCAATATCGAACACGTCAATACCGGCAAATTTCTTGAACAAGACTCCCTTGCCTTCCATGACCGGCTTCCCGGCCAACGCGCCGATATTGCCCAAGCCAAGCACGGCTGTCCCGTTTGAAACCACCGCAACCAGGTTGCCACGAGCCGTGTATTTATAGGCCGCTAGCGGATCTTTTTCGATTTCGAGGCATGGCGCGGCAACGCCTGGAGAGTAGGCTAGCGCGAGGTCGCGCTGGGTCGCCAGCGGCTTGGTTGGCGCTACCTGTATTTTTCCTGGGGTGGGGAATTCATGAAAATCGAGGGCACTTTGTCTTAATTGGTCGTCCATTTAGGTTTCCTTTCACGTATCGAACTAAAAAGGTGAAGCGCAATTACGTCCTGATGCACTCCCGAAAGAAGCATCTAGTATCGCCCGTGGCTGCCGCCTAAACTTTGAAGGCCGCCATACTCTTGCGAACACGCTCTTTTTTGTTATTGATTTATTTCTTGTATGTTATCAATTATCAATAGCAAGATCATGATTTCCGGCTATGCTATTTTGTTATACCGCTCATAACCTCTGCTCACGGTGGGCTAGTCCAGACGCCCTTGCGCTGCCGCCTGCACCAGTTCATCCACCACGTAACGAATCTTCGGCAACGGCTGGCGACTTTTTGGCCATACCGCGCTAATGGGCATTTCGCCCCCCGCGTAATCCCCCAAAACTTCCACCAGTTCCCCGCGCTGTAGCGCCTCACCCACCAGCCAGCGTGGAAGCTGCGATAGCCCGCATCCCGCTAATGTTGCAGCGAGCATGGCATCACCATCCGCAAATTCATGCATGGGCGGCGGCGTAAAGCGAAGCAGCTGCCCGTCTGGCGCTTTCAAAGGCCAGGTAATAGCTTGATGACGGCGAAGCCCGACAATGCACTGATGATGGCGTAAATCATCCGGCTGCATCGGCTCGCCGTGCTGGCGTAGATAGTGCGGTGCGGCGCAGATAACCAGCTTTTGGGTGGTCAGCCGCCGGGCGACCAAACCGCTGCTATCCGCCAGTTCGCCAATGCGAATAACCAGATCAATGCCCTCTTCTATCAAGTCAACAAAACGCTCGTTAAATGTCACCGTTAGCTGCAACGATGGGTGCTGGCGGGTTATCGCAAGCAGCAAAGGCAAAATACGCTGGCGACCAAAAGCCGAGGGTAAATCAACGCGTAAACGCCCCGCGGGGTTAACCACATGCGCCGTTAGCTCGGCTTCGGCGTGCGCCAGAATATCTATCGCCTGCTGGCAGCTTGCTAAAAATGTCTCACCGTCTGGCGTCAGGCTTAGCCGCCGCGTAGAGCGCTGAAACAGCTTCAGGCCTAAACGCGCTTCCAGCCGCCCTACACTTTTCCCCACCGCCGATTTGGTCAGCCCCAATTGTTCAGCAGCCGCCGTAAAACTGCCCTGCTGCGCGGTAGTTACAAAGGCGGTGATCCCGCCGAGATTGTCGGTTTTACGCATCGTTCAATACTTATCAAAAAGGGAAAGATATGCTGTAACGCATTGGAGAATTTATGTCTACAAAGAAGCGAATAAAACCCTATTTATCGCCTTAAAGAAATCAATCATAGTATGCCCCGTGGTGAGCCATACTCATCACCCGGCAAAACAGGCCTGTTACGCCATCATCAAAATGAGCTAAATGAATCAATCAATTATTGGAGAGAAAGATGACCAGGGGTTTTAAACATGTCGGCCTGTTGACCAAAAAAGAGACGCAGAGTTTTGAGGAGTTTGTCGCTCACTGGCAGGAAGTGCACAGTAAAATCGCCCTTGAGTTGCCCGGCCTGCGCGGCTATGTGCTGAATCCTATCGACCGTCGAATCTACCCGGACTCGCCCATCGACGGTTTTTCTGAGCTGTGGTTTGACTCGCTGGATGCCGCGATGGCAGCGTTTGACTCACCGGTGGGGCAACAAGCGTTTGCTGACGTGCCCAATTTTGCCGCCAATGTCGCCGTCACCTACATTACGGAAATCAGAAAGCGCTAGCCAGAAACCCACTGCGTAGGCCAGGCGTCTGGCCCCTGCCAGTTGTCACACTCCGGCTGGGCGGCATAGCGCGCCAGGCGGAAGCGTTGGCCGTCATAACGCCAGCGCGTTTGAACGCCGCAGTCGCTCAGGCCGCGCCCTTTTTCCAGGGTCACTAGCTCGCGGCTGCTTTCATTAAAGCTAAGATTGACCAGCTCAATATCACGTCCCTGGCGACCCGCAGGCAAAAACGGCAGGCGCAGGCGTATCGGTGTGGTGATAAACGGTTTCTTACGTGACACCAGCCACGCGCGGTAAATCGTGTTATAAGCACCGGACTCACAGCTCGTCATGATCAACGCTTTATCGTCGGTTAGCGCCGTCACCCACACCTCGCGGCGAATCGGATCTAGCGAGCACTGGTTATTGTTCATCCGCCAGGTGCCGAAATCGAGCAAATCGTTATATTCGTCGTGACTTAATGCCGCTGGGGCAGGCTTGGCTTTCGCCACGGTTTTCAGCGCTGGCGCTGGCGGGACGCTTCTCGGCGGTTCGTCACCTTTACGCACCCACGCGGTTTCATTGCCCATCCGTTTTTGCTGGGCATCGATAAACAGCAGCGCCGCCTTT
>JBOFJM010000141.1:0-1861 GCA_051656825.1 Kluyvera sp. | reverse complement strand
TGCGTCGCCGCACCAAACAATAAGGTTTGCGCAAATGCAACGAGTTACCATTACTCTTGATGATGATTTACTGGCTACGCTCGACGGCTTAAGCCAGCGTCGCGGCTACCATAACCGCTCTGAAGCCCTGCGCGATATCCTGCGCGGAGCGCTGACACAGGAAAGCGCTCAGGAGCATGGCACACAGGGTTTCGCGGTGCTCTCTTACGTTTATGAACATGAAAAACGCGATTTGGCCAACCGCCTGGTATCTAACCATCATCATCACCACGATTTATCGGTTGCGACGCTACACGTACACATTAATCACGATGACTGCCTGGAAATTGCGGTGTTGAAAGGCGATATGGGCGAGGTGCAGCATTTCGCTGACGATGTGATTGCCCAGCGCGGCGTACGTCACGGCCATTTACAGTGCCTGCCGGATATTCGCTAACTTGTCTCTGGGCGTTAGCCTTATTTTTCTGTATCGTTACTCTTTTGCCTGCCTGTGCGTAAAGTAATGAATAAGATCGTTTATGTTGAGGATGACCCTGATGTCGGGGCGTTGATCGCCGCGTATCTGGGAAAGCATGATATGGATGTGATCGTCGAGCCTCGCGGTGACAATGCCGAGGCAACGATTGCGCGCGAACAGCCCGATCTCGTCTTGCTGGATATTATGTTGCCGGGAAAAGACGGCATGACATTGTGCCGTGATCTGCGTGGCCAATGGCAAGGGCCGATTGTACTGCTCACCTCGCTCGATAGCGACATGAACCATATTTTGTCGCTGGAAATGGGCGCGAGTGATTACATTCTCAAAACCACCCCGCCCGCCGTACTGCTGGCACGTCTGCGTTTGCATTTGCGCCAACGCCCTACCGCCAGCGGCGGTGCGTTAACTCCGCAGCCCACTCTGACACCGCACAAAGCACTGCGTTTTGGCGCCTTGTCGATTGACCCCGTTAACCGCCAGGTGCTACTCAGCGGTGAAATCGTGGCACTTTCGACCGCCGATTTTGATCTTCTGTGGGAACTGGCGACCCATGCAGGGCAAATTATGGATCGCGATGCGCTGTTAAAAAACCTGCGCGGCGTGAGCTACGACGGGATGGATCGCAGCGTTGACGTGGCTATTTCACGGCTGCGGAAAAAACTGCTCGATAGCGCCACAGAGCCGTACCGCATTAAAACGGTACGCAATAAAGGCTATCTTTTCGCCCCCCACGCCTGGGAATAGCGGGACAGCGTTGCCAGTGGTTGTTAAACAGATTTAATGGCAGCGCTTATAAAATCAACGCGGATTAAACGTAAGATCGGCAACGTTCACACTCTGTGCAAACTCCCCTTCTAACAAGCCTAATGTGACGTTAAAAACCTCCGCGGCGCTGATACCGGCCTCCTCTAGCGGAAAGCTAAGCACAGCATCACGAACAATCGTCATCGCAAGGCCTAAATCGGACCCCATGCGTATTGTGGAGTTCACACAATAACCCGCAACCGCACCTATCACTGCAACATCGACAATTTTCTTGTGTTCCAGCCATGTGTAGAGATCGGTTGAACTGAAAGCCGAGGACGTCCGCTTGGTGAACACTTTTTCGTCCGCTTGTGCTTCAAAACCGACAACTGGGAGAAAGTGCGGCGAGTTTTTATGTAACATCGATCCCGGTTATGGTGTTTCATGGCGGACGTGAAAAATCGGTTTTCCCGCAGCCCTGAACAAAGCGATAACCGACCTCATATTTTCAATACAGTGGTCAGGATAAAAATCTATCCCGCGCGCGATCCTGTCAGTAACAAAACCTTGCATATCAATAACTAATAATGCCTCCCCCCCCCCCCCAACCCTAACCGCATGAGAAAGAAATAAACTACT
>JBOFJM010000140.1:0-2030 GCA_051656825.1 Kluyvera sp. | reverse complement strand
TCGCCCTGGTTGAAGGCTTCGGCGAGGGCGGTCATGACATCCAGATACAGCGGCTCGGCATGCGCGCCTGGCTCTTTGGTGCGGTCAAGCACCGCCACGCTGCGCGCGGTTTCCGGCAGGGCCTGAAGCAGATGTTTCGCCGAGAAAGGGCGATAAAGGCGCACTTTCAGCACCCCGACTTTTTCATCGCGGCTTAGCAGTTCATCAACCACTTCTTCACACGTCCCGATAGCGGAACCCATGATAACGATAACGCGCTCAGCCTGCGGGTGGCCGTAATATTCAAACGGTTTATAGCTGCGACCGGTGGCGTCGGCAAAATCCGCCATCGCCTGTGCCACGTGGTCATACACCGCGTTGTACCACGGGTTAGTCGCTTCGCGAGACTGGAAATAGGTATCCGGGTTAGCCGACGTTCCGCGAATCACCGGATGCTCTGGATTCAGCGCGCGGGCGCGGTGGGCCGCGATTGCGTCCTGCGGCAACAGATTGCGCAGGGCGTCATCGGCGAGCGGGACGATTTTGTTGATTTCGTGCGAGGTGCGGAAACCATCAAAGAAATGAATAAATGGCACGCGGCTTTTGAGTGTCGCGATATGCGAAATCAGCGCAAAATCCTGCGCTTCCTGAACGCTACTGGCGCACAGCATGGCGCAGCCGGTTTGGCGCACCGCCATGACGTCTGAGTGGTCGCCGAAAATCGACAACGCATGAGTAGCAACGGTGCGCGCAGCCACGTGCAGGACAAACGGCGTTAACTGACCCGCCAGTTTGTAGAGCGTGGGGATCATCAGCAGTAAACCCTGCGATGAGGTGAACGAGGTAGACAGCGCGCCGGTCTGCAACGCACCGTGAACGGCGGCAATGGCCCCCGCTTCAGACTGCATTTCGACAACGCGTGGGACGTCGCCCCACACGTTTTTCAGCCCATTTCCCGCCCAGGCATCGGCCTGTTCTGCCATCGTTGAACTTGGCGTAATCGGGTAAATGGCGATGACTTCACTGGTGCGGAATGCCACAGAGGCGACCGCACCATTACCGTCAGTTGTGATCATTGGATATGACACCTTACATTGCGCAAAAATAGGTTCACGGCATTGCCGCAAACCGAGAATTTATTGTGTATTGACCCTTTCGTGGGTCATGGTGCTGCATTCGTCATCCATTACGCTGCCAAAAGGACGCGGCATACTGTTGAAGTTTAGCAAACCGCAGGCTGAATCATTTTTGCATTTGTGTCCTTTGGTGCATCTATATCGACGAGACGAATGTTTACGCTGCACTAAATTGCCAGAAAATGTTTCAGTAGTGCATAAATGCGCGTTTCGTCTCTCGACGGACGGCGCTGCACTGCCTATGATGCATAGGTTTGCTTTTATTTTGCGATTCGGAGGGGAGTGATGCGATCTGCGTTTTTAATCGGGTGTGCGGCGCTGTTATTGTCCGCGTGCAGCAGTGAACCTGTACAACAGGCAACTGCCGCACACGTTACGCCGGGAATGAGAGCGGCGATGTCCAGTTCAGGCCAGGCAAACTGCGCCATGATTGGCGGAACGCTTTCCGCCGCACGTCAACTGGACGGTTCAAGTATTGGTATGTGCGCGTTGCCTAACGGCAAGCGATGCAGCGAACAATCGCTGGCAGTCGGTAGCTGCGGTAGCTACTAACGGCGCTTAGTGTACCAGGTCGGAAAGACGGTAGATAAGCGTCTGATCTGCGGTCGCCAGCGTCAGTTGAGTTTCGGTTAAATCCACTTCAGCGCCCTGACGCAGCATGGTGCTTAGCGTCGCGTCCAGTTGGTTAAGCTGCGGGTCGCTACACATTTTTCGCGTTACCGCCATATTTGGGGCGCTCAGTTCACCGTTGGCGATTTTAGCGGTCCCGGAAAACCGGTTGCACATTTCGGCAGACAGATAAATGCCGTTAAGCAGCGGCATTTTCTGACCAAAGCTCAGCTCCAGCGGCTTGCTGCTGTTGACGGCTTTGCCATTCACACTTTCCAGGACAAAGCGGTGATGCTGGAGCTGCTC
>JBOFJM010000139.1:0-2170 GCA_051656825.1 Kluyvera sp. | reverse complement strand
TGGATCTGTATGCCCGCCGGGTCATTGGCTGGTCTTTATCGTCATCGCCGGACAGTGTGCTGACGTGCGATGCGCTGCGGATAGCTTATGAATCAAGAGGATGCCCCAAAGGCGTGATATACCAGCCGTGGGCGAAGGCCGTGGACGCTGATATACACCGACATCGCGCCGCCGCAGTCCGAGCCGACCGCGTCTGTGCCGTTTCGCGCCATACGGCCATGAAACATTCTGGATGCTTTTTCATTGAGCGCTTCCAGCGCTTCGTCAATCACCCGGCGCTCGACCATTCCGCCGCCGATCGTTCCCAGAATAGTGCCATCCTCGCGGATCAGCATTTGGGCCGAATGGCGGGGCGTGGAACCCCGACTGTCTACAATTTGTGCCAACGCAAAGGGGCGGTTCTGTTCTTCGAGTCTTGCAGCTTCTGAGAAAATATTCATAACAACCTCAAATGGATATCCTTTCATTACCCCAGTATGGAGTCACTTTCTCACTCGTCTGCGCGTAATTGCCTGACTCTCCTGTACCGAACCGGCCCAGATAGCGTCTACCGTACCGCGAATCAACAGCTCGCCCTCCTGAACATTCTCATTTTGAGAAAGCTGGTTGAGCAGCCAGATACGCCGACATCCTAGCGGGATGCCTTTAAATGCCCCCTGAGGATGCTGAACGAAACGATGCAGCATGGGCCAATCCAGCCTGTCATCCGGCGTGGCATCGGTTATCCGGGAAAAAAGTGGCCAACGATGGACTGTCGTTGACCCAAGAGCTTTCCCGAGCATCCCTGCCCCCATTACAGCAACTACGCAACAACAGGATAAAGGGATGCAAGGTTCATGCTCATTTGGCGCTTTGATGGCAAAACCGTGAGCGCCGTCAGCTTCTACCAGCACAACATCGACATTTCCCGCCGCCAGTAAGGCATCAAGCTGAGCGGGCGTGAACCCTTTAACTTTGCCCACATCCGGCAGCCAGGCGGAAAAACAGGCCTGTAGCGGGCGTTGCCATACTCCGGCGGGCAGGCTTAGTGGATCACGGCAAAACATCACCGGCAGGTGCTCTGGAAGAAACATATGCGTGGTGGTAGTCAGTAACACTCGCCGTCCAGCCTGCTGAAATAACCTCGCCAGCCATAATAATGTGCTGGTTTTCCCGCCAGCGCCCACGGCGGAAATCAGTAACGGGCTGGCAGTGGCGTTTAAATCACAAAATAGCGCTTCGACGTGCGGTATATTTTCCATGGTGTATTGGCGACTCCATCATTCTGAATGGGTATATGAAACAAGCCGACTGTATTATTACCGCCGCAGGACTTTCTTCGCGGATGGGACAATGGAAAATGATGTTACCCTGGCGCAATGGCACAATACTTGATGCAAGTATTAAAAATGCGCAGCAATTTTGTACGCATATTATTTTGGTGACCGGTTATCGGCATCAGGAAATTGAGGCGCGTTATTCGCACATGCCTGGTGTGACGCTGGTTCATAATCCCGATTATCGCCAGGGGCTATTTTCCTCAGTATTAACCGGTATCCAGGCGGCCAGCGCTGATTATTGTTTCATCAGTCACGGCGATTTGCCCTGCCTGCATCGGGAAATATTCCATATCCTGTGGCAACAACGGTTTAACGGCGCTGTATTGCCCCACTATCAAGGTACTCCTAGGCATCCAATTTTGGCGCAGCGCGGCACTCTGCATCAGAATTTACAGCATGATGGCGGTTCATCCGTTCGCCGCTGCCTGCTGGCCAATAAGCATAAAATCGTTGCGCTGGATTATCCTGAGATTATTTTTGATGTCGATACGCCGGATGATTTTAAACGTCTTCAGGATTATCAAAATAAGCGAATGCCGGAGTGATATTCTCATATTGATAGATAACCGTTGTTTTTGAGAAATAACAAAAACCACGGCCATTGAGTGATTTTAATTCTCATCTGCATACCCTGCACACATTCACAAACCTGGCTCAACTTTAGATCTCTCTCACAATTCTGTGCATTCTCAGCGCTATTAAAAACACCTGGTGTGATTGTTGCTATTCCTCTCCATATCCGCCGATTTTGCGGCTCATTCGATTTATCAGGTCAGTCTAAGGAGAGGATTATGGGAGATATCATGCGTCCCGTTCCATTTGAGGAATTATTGACGCGCATTTTTGATGAA
>JBOFJM010000138.1:0-7464 GCA_051656825.1 Kluyvera sp. | reverse complement strand
ATATTCTGAGTTATATGACGAATTACTATAACCAGCGCAGGCCGCATAGCTTCAATAATGGTCAGACGCCGTATGCTAAAGAAAAGCATGCGGCGTAAAAAACCTTAACGAGTGTCCAATATTGCTAGACCACATCACTAAAAGGAACAACCGGGACGCTGTATGCCAATATCGTGATGGAAAATACGTCGCGCCGGCATCCAGAAAAATGGCATGTTGCGTATGATAGTACCGAAGCCAAGGCACTTAAAGATGGTAAACAGAATGATGATAATTCATCTCTTGAATTCTCTGATGCATTCCGGGGTCAGTATGAGCTGGTGACGCCTACGATTACCTTTTATCAGTCGTTTAAAAATGACTACCCGAAAGGTATGGGGCCGGGTAACGCCGATGATATATATGGCAAAGCCAATAGCAGTAACAATTATAACGATCTGTTAAGTGAACCTGGTGTGATTCGCTTACCGCTGCAAAAATGCCCTAAAGTCGCAGGGATCGTAACGCGTGAAGAAAATAACAATGGAGAGCCTCTGGCGCGGCAATTATATCCCCGTTTATCGGTCTCAATATCTTCTGTCGCCGCTGATGATGATGCGGGTGCGGAAAAAATGAAGGTTATAACAACTATACCCAGCAGGGGGCGACTCGTGCGAATACCTTTGCCTCTAAGAATCAAATGGGGGCGGTAGCGGGTGTGGCGATTCAGTCAAATATTGTAGTTAATCAGGATATTGCCAAAAACAATATTCCAGAGAAGCAAGATCTGACGGGCGGAACCTTTGAGGATTGGATTGCGGATGAATGGTTTAGCGGTACAGACGACAAAGACGAGCCATTCTGGTTAATTAGCGCCACCTCAGCAACGATTGATCCCGATGGTAACGGCACTAATAAGATCAACCCACAGTCGCTCTCGGTTGTTATTAACCAGTGGTGTAGCACCATTCCACAGGGTGGGATGATCTCATCAGAAAGTAACGGCGGCTGGGGGGTAAACGAACCACATAAATTCTTACTTCACTCGCTGGTGGCGGAAGATACCGACCTTAAATTTTATGACAATAATGGTGGTTCTGAAATTGAATTTCCAGACCATTAGAGAAACACCTATTAATCATTGGAAGAACAATATGAAAACAACATGGATAACTGGGGCTGCGGTATCGGCTCTATTATGCAGTCAGGTAGCTTTTGCCGCTACCGCGCCAGCGGGGCAAAAAACTGACTACGGTATGCTGAAAACCGCACCTGTGCAAACAGCTCCGACGCAAGCCGCGCCTTCTGCACCGCGAAATCCGTTTTCAGAGGGGAATACAGCAGGTAACGTTACCTCTGTTAGTGCACCTGTGTTTACTGCACCAGAAATAAAAATTGATTTGCTGGAAGAGGAGTTGTTGAGCCAGCAGTTGAGTAAATGGGCGCAGCAAAATGGTTATAAGCTACTCTGGAATAGTTCAACTGATTTTGTCATTTATAAAGCAATACATCTGCAAGGTAAATCATTGCAGGATGTATTGATTAAATTGGGGCAGGTTTTTACCTCTGAAAATTACGGCTTAGTGATTAAAGACTACCAGGCTAATAACGTACTGATCATTGATGAGCAGTAGTAGCGCAAGGGAAAAATGCTATGAATATTAAAATTTCGCTTCTGGCGTTGACGCTGGCAATTCAGGGTTGTACGTCCATTGACACCAAATACGATAAAAGTATTGTCCCGCAGGAAACCGGCAACCCTACGACCTCTGATGACATGAAAACGACGGGTTATATGAAATACAACGAGCCATATTTAGGCAAAAAAGTTGAATATAACTCGCGCAAGCAGGCTCTGTTGCGTAAGCAGGTGAGTATTCAGTCTTACGAGCCAACTGACCTGGCAACAATTCTGGAAGCGGTAACAGCACAGACCGGTATTAGCTATCGTATCAATACTACCGCGGGCGGTGGTAAAACCGATACGGTGGAGCCTGAATTCCGTAGCGTGAAATTTGATGGGACTTTTGAGGAATTCACTCGTTATATTTCTGCACTGTATGACGTGAGTCCAGTGTTGGATAACAACGGTGTGCTGTTAGTCTCTTATTACCAAAACTACGTACTGAAACTTGATTTTTACGGTGAGGATAATAAGTTTGAAACCAGTCTTGACCTGTCCGGTAATGAAGCGACGACGGGCGGTGGTCTGAAAGGTAAAGCTGAAACCAAATTTGAATCCAGTTTCTGGGATGACGTTGAGGATATGGCTGATAAATTCGTCTCCAGCGGCATTTACAGTATTTTCAAAGATGCTTCTATTCTGACTATCACCGCTCGCCCTTCGGAATATCATGCATTAAATGAATCGCTGAAAAAATTCCAGGCAGATAATACCCGCCAATTTGTCGTGACCTACAAAATATTCACCCTTGATAAGCGTAAAGCTAAAGAGTTGGGCGGTGGGGTCAATATGACGTTCAACGATGGGACATCCTCTTTTGGTATCGACAGTTCAGAAATGTTGATGAAGCTCTCTGGCGGCTTAACCGCAGGGTGGACTAATCAGCACATGGACATTAGCTCACAGCTGGATGCCCTGTATGAACTCACCGGTAGCAAAATTATCCAGAGTGGTTCTTTTATCACCCGTAATAACATTCCTATTCCGTTAAACATGACCACCTCGCAATATTATGTCTCCAGCCGTACCCGGGAAGAATACTCCAACTCGGGAGACGTTAGTACAGAGATTGAAACCACCGAACTGGTCACCGGTACTAGCTTTATTCTGACCCCGCGTATTTTAACTGATGGGCGAATTGAAGTAGCCAGCGGCTTTACCAAGCGCTATCTCAATTCAATCGATACTTTTGACGAAGTGCAGTTACCGTCAGTGAGTACGACCGAAATGTTCAATATTTCTACCATTACGCCGGGTAGCCTGCTGTTGGTGAGTAAATACGAAGCGAAAGAGGATTCTGATGGTCAGGGGTGGTCGGTGCTGGCTGGTTCAGTCACTAATAATGAGCATGTTGAGACTGTAGTCATGGTCGTGGGTATTGATAATTACCGTGCCCCAACGCAGACCCGATGAGGTCCTTATGCTTAATCGCTTATCAGATAATCGGATATTAATTAATCTGGTCTGGAGCTATGAGCCTGTATCTCATGAACCCTGGTTTATTGACTGGTTATCACATTTGAGGCGAACTCACCGCCAGCTAAATAGCCAGTCAGACGAGGGGAAAACCGTCGAAGGTTTTTGCAGTAAATACTCCACCTTGTATGAGCCTTTTGCTCTCTGGATGAAAGACTTATACGGCGACGGTATTTATTATTATGAACAGGCTGAAAGTTATTATTACCTGATTATTTCGCACGGTGTCCCCGTTTCGGGCAGTGACATTCTGGTGTCCAGACGGTTCTGGATGAAGCTGAAAGAGCAGTTAAAAGAGGCTCCGCAATATGCAGGTTTGCCGTTAATTCAATTAACCGAACAGCATGTTGTGACAGTTATTGAACGCTGTACAGAGCATCAACTACGGCAGAAAAAACGGCGACAGTTGATGATTGGGGCGCTGACATTGGGTGGCATTATATTTTTACTGGTGTTTATGGCACTGCTGAAATTATTTATAAGAGGATGAGCGAGTGGCGGTCTCTGAAAATCTCTATTTCTGGAAGCGTCGTAACATAGGGGGCGCACCTTCCGGACGAGGAAGTAGCGTCATCACTTGGGTGGCTATACTCCTCGTTTTATTAGTGGGCGGCGGTGGGGCTGGCTATTACTATTTTATCTGGAAACCGGAACAGGAACGGCTGGCTAAAGTCAAAGCAGAGCAGACGGCTCGTCAGCAAAAAATCAAAGCGATCGAGGATTTTTATCGTAACTCGCTGACCGGTGGCAGTATTGCTGATGCCAACCGTTTACTAGAACAGGTTTTACAGGCTAACAGAAAAGTGTCTCAATTGGGCTTTTCCGCTAAAAGTATCAGGTGCACTAGCACGGATTGTTCATTCAGCTATATGTTGGATCCGGGGCGGATATTTAGCGTAGCGGATATTAATATTTGGGGTAAAGCATATTCGCCAAGTTTTTCTAAAAACCTGCTGGACTATACGGGGGTCGAATCCAGGCTAAATAAGCACCCTTGGTTCACTGCCTGGCAAGAAAAAAACACGGTTAATCTGCCAGCCTGTACTGATATTTTAAGTTATATCAGTACCTGGAACTCATTAGGCGGGAAAAATGCTGAGTTAGAATTAACGGGAATGCCTGCCTCTTCCGTTGAGAATAATGAAAGTGCGCTGAAAAGTGCCGTCACCTCATTTGGGATGCTGTTTACTGACTGGAATATAACATTACCGAGCAAAATGGATATTGTAGGTGTGTCATTAGTGTTGAATAAACAACCTTTTGCTGACGCATTTATTATTAAATCAATAGAGTTTAATGAAACATCAACGCTTGTTACCGGAGGACTGGCATGCAAAAAGGGAAATTAATTATTGCGGGAATAGTGTTGACGCTTTCACCTGCTCTTTACGCCGCAGGCACAACGCAAATCACCCCAGCGCAAGAGATTGTACAAGCGCCAAGCGCAACGCCGTCAGGTAGTGAATCGCCAATGCAAGATCACGTTGTTGATATGATGGAAAAAGATTTCACCTTCGAGAATCAGTATCGTGAATTGAATAATCAAGTCGCTCTGGAAAAACTGCGTAGCGAATTACGCAAATTGCGGGCGAAAAAAGTGCGGGATCTACAACTGCCGCTGCCCCAATGCTTGCAGCCAGTAATGCTGTTGATGATTTTAACGAAGCGCCTGTTACGGCGTCAGCGTCGGCACCAGTCTTACGGCCGCTGCTCATCTCAGAAATTGCGGGGCAAAAACGTGTGGCGATTGCTGGTGTAGATGGTGCGGTCAAAATGGTCGCGCTGAATCAACGTTTTAATTACGGCGGCCATAGCTATATTGCTCGTCATAACCAGGCAAATGACGTTACGGTAGAGGTTGTTGGTCAGTGATTGATTATATCCAGTTTACCGAGGAGAACATTCATTCTCAGGAGTGGCAATTTCAAGAGTATGATGGCGATATCCTGGTTGCTGAACATGCGGATGAAGCCTGGTTACTGGTGTCCACCCCTCTGATTGATAATCTTGCGCCAATGCAGGCGGTAATCTACCGCCTGCAGGTTGCGCATAACGTTCAGGTTAAAGGGATCGCGCAGGTCAGCGAGATAAATTATTACCTGATTGTCGAACAGTTATTGTCGAAAGAAAATAAGCTGCTAGAGCAAGAAAGCAGTAATACGCAACTGGCGCTGGAGGAGATGCTGAAAAAGGCCGTAGCGCTAAGGGCCAGCGATCTACATATCACCCGTAATGATATGGTGGCGAATATAGAGTTGCGTATTAACGGTGTGCTCTGCCCGTTTCTACAGATGAAAGCTTCACGTTGCGACGAACTGGTCTTTGTGCTTTACAACGTTGAGGCTAGTACGCGTGATACCACCTGGAACCGTAATATTGCGCAAAATGCGAATATCTTCTATTCGCTAGAGGGGAAAAGCTATCGTTTCCGTTATGCGCATTATCCTATATTTGGCGAAACCAGTGATTGCTATCACGTCGTGCTGCGTATTATTCCTTCGGGTCTGGATAAAGCCAGCGTCGCGAGTCTGGATAAATTGGGGGTTTCCGATGCGGAAATTAGCGATCTTAAAAAGATCCTGAGTAACCCTTACGGTGCTTATATCATCGCAGGAACCACCGGTTCGGGAAAATCAACCACACTCAAAAACCTGATGGAATGGATGCAGATCAACCGCTATGACAATCGCGGCTGTTTCCTGACGGTCGAAGATCCGGTCGAATATCAGATTTACGGCGCGACGCAAAGCTCGGTATTAAGCGGTGAATCAGGTGGGTTCCATTCGGCGATCAAATCCTCATTACGTCGCGACCCAGATGTGCTGATGGTGGGGGAGATCCGTGACAATATCTCTTCTAACGCTCTGGCTGGCGCGGTAGAAAGTGGTCACTACTGTTTTACCACAGTGCACGCAGGCAACATTGTTTCTTTGTTGCAGCGTCTCTCCGCGCTGGGAATTACCAGCGATAAACTTTCAACACCCGGGTTTATTGCGGGCTTGCAGTGCCAGAAGTTGATACCCGTGCTGTGCTCTGAGTGCAAAATATCTTTAGGTCCCACAGCTATCAAGGGACGTGAATTTCAGCTGTATGAAAAGAATCCGCAGGGCTGCCCCGCCTGCAAGCGGACCGGTATTGGCGGGCGTCAGTTGGTCATGGAGTATCTGTTACCAGTATATGACGAGCTGGAAGCGATCGCCGAACAGAAGTGGCTCAAAGTTTATACCATTTGGCGCGAAAAACGCCTTAAACAGACCAGCCTGAGCGAAGGATTCGAAATTAAAGAAAAAACGATGGCGGCAGTATTACAGGGACGCGTGTGCGCTACCTGGTTTCAGATGGAGTTTGGACATGTGGTTCAGGAAGAGCTGGAGGTCATAGTTGAAAAAATTCGGTAAAAAACAGCGGATTTATCTTTATCAATTCTGCGCGGATATGATTAATGCCGAACTTCCCCTTTATGATGCGTTGCAAAAGTTACGTGCGGAAGGGGTTAAGTTATTAGGCAAAGGATTTGTCAAACGGCTGGATGAACTGACCAGTAAAATGGCAAAGACGACCTCAATTGCGATGGTTTTTGAGGGACTGGTACCTGAATCTGAATTGAGCGTGATTAACGCGGCAGAGCGCAGCGGTAGCCTGGCGGATGGTTTTATTACGCTAGTTAACGTTATTAATTATAATGACGAACTCAGAAAAAAAATCGTCGGGGCTATCACCTTTCCATTAATTATGCTGGTGCTTTCGCTGGTCGTTATTGCCGGTTATGCCTATAAAGTGTTCCCTGCTTTTGAAAGCGTAGTCCCCGTTGAGAAATGGCCCGGTGTAACCAGTTCGCTCTATATTTTTGGTACAGCACTGTATAAAGGACTGTGGATTTATCTCCTTTCTGGCGCGGTTGTATTCGCTGTCGTGATAAAAATGGCGATGAGTAAAATGACGGGGAATATCCGCAACCAGTTTCTTGACCGAGTTGTACCGTTTTCTACCTATAAACAACTCACCGCGTCAATTTTTCTTAATAACCTGGCGCTGATGTTAAAAAATGGCATTCCGTTAAACGATGCGCTCAGTATTATCAGCCTTAACTCTTCCCGCTGGTTACGCTGGCACCTTGCGGGTATGCAGAGAAAGATGGCCGTAGGGGTTAGCTATGGGGAGGCGCTTAACTCAGGTTTATTGAATACGGAAACTCTGCTCAATATTAGCCTTTATGCCGCGTTACCCTCATTTAATGAGGTGTTGCTGGCAGTATCGAATAAATCACGAGAGAACATCCGAGTATATATCAATAAATTGTCTGGGGTGTTAAAAGCGTTCTCAAC
>JBOFJM010000137.1:0-1683 GCA_051656825.1 Kluyvera sp. | reverse complement strand
TAAAACATTTGCGATGAGGTGATAAATGTCAGCAGCGGATTTGGATAAACAGCCAGATTCTGTCTCTTCGGTACTAAAAGTGTTTGGTATCCTGCAAGCACTTGGCGAAGAACGCGAAATTGGTATTACTGAACTTTCGCAGCGTGTGATGATGTCGAAAAGCACCGTTTATCGCTTTTTGCAAACCATGAAGTCATTGGGATACGTTGCCCAGGAAGGGGAGTCCGAAAAGTATTCACTGACGCTAAAGCTGTTTGAGCTGGGTGCTCGTGCGTTACAAAACGTTGATTTAATCCGCAGCGCGGATATCCAGATGCGTGAACTCTCTCGTCTGACGAAAGAGACGATTCACCTGGGGGCTTTGGATGAAGACAGCATTGTCTATATCCATAAAATCGACTCAATGTATAACCTGCGCATGTACTCCCGCGTTGGTCGCAGGAACCCGCTGTACAGTACGGCAATCGGTAAAGTGCTGCTCGCCTGGCGCGAAACTGATGAAGTGCGTCAGATTCTCGAAGGTGTCGAGTATAAATGCAGTACCGATCGTACCATTGCCAATACTGATGAGCTGATAACGGTGCTGGAGCAGGTTCGTAAGCAGGGTTACGGTGAAGATAACGAAGAGCAGGAAGAAGGGTTACGCTGCATCGGCGTACCCGTATTCGATCGCTTTGGTGTGGTGATTGCGGGCTTGAGTATCTCTTTCCCAACGCTGCGTTTCTCCGAAGAACGCCTGAATGAGTATGTAGAGATGCTGCATACGGCTGCGCGTAAAATTTCAGAGCAAATGGGCTATAACGACTACCCATTCTAAGCCTGATACAAAAAGCCCGGTTCTGTGAACCGGGCTTTTTCTTGCCTATTTTTACCCCTGGTCAACAACGCTGGTGCTTTTACGCAGCAGTGGGCAACTTGGGCGTCCAACCAACCCGTTATCTCCGTGGAGATAAAACGCGGTGCTAAAACCTTGAGCGGTCAGATATTTACACTGTAGCCCTAAACCCCCTACGGTTTTCTGGCTACCCATCAACACGCCGTAACCGCTCAGGAGCACCCCGATAGACACGATTGCCAGAAAGATGACGATTCTGATAAACAGGCGCATAAGAATTCCTCTTCTATTATTTCTTTCATGAATGCCACATTACGGGAATCACGGATTGACACAAGTCTATGATTCCTAAAAGCGTGATATGCCGCTACAGTTAGCCACGGTTTAAGGTTAGCATGCTAACTTAGCTGTATCTGAATAAGAATTCATGCGGAGAGTGGAGTGAAAAAGTTTCGGTGGGTATTACTGGTTGTTGTGATTGCCGCTTGCCTGCTGCTATGGACACAGATGATCAATGTGATGTGCGATCAGGATGTTCAGTTTTTCAGCGGCATTTGCAGCATTAACAGGTTTATACCCTGGTAAAACATTTTTGCCGTCAACGATTTCCTTCCGTAATGTGAGTGGTAGAATAGATCGTTCCTTTTGAGGTGGTAAAATGAGTGATCTTGTAAGTTCTGGGGCATTAAATCTGGCATCTCTGGCTTTTTCTTTCCTGCTGTTGTTGGTCGGTCTGGTGTTATGGTTCTTTGTGAACCGCGTCAGCTCACGTGCTAACGAACAAATCGAACTCCTTGAATCGCTGCTCGATCAGCAAAAGCGCCAGAACGCGCTGCTGCGTCGGTTGT
>JBOFJM010000136.1:0-4567 GCA_051656825.1 Kluyvera sp. | reverse complement strand
GCGCCACGACACCGGCAAGCGCACCTGTTCCAGCACCAGCGGGCAACGGTACTCCAGTAACCGCGCCACTGGCGGGCAATATCTGGAAAGTGATTGCCAGCGAAGGCCAAACCGTTGCCGAAGGCGATGTGCTGCTGATTCTGGAAGCCATGAAGATGGAAACCGAAATTCGCGCCGCTCAGGCTGGCACTGTACGGGGTATCGCGGTGAAAGCCGGTGATGCCGTGGCAGTGGGCGACACCCTGATGCAGTTGGCATAACGGAGAGGATCAATGGAAAGTCTGAACGCCCTGATTCAGTGCATGGGGCTGATGCACCTCGGCGCAGGCCAGGCACTGATGTTGTTGGTCAGCCTGCTGCTGCTGTGGCTGGCGATTGCCAAAAAGTTCGAGCCGCTCTTGCTGCTGCCGATTGGTTTTGGCGGCCTGTTGTCAAACATCCCCGAAGCGGGTATGGCGCTGACCGCACTGGAAAGCCTACTGGCGCAGCATGACGCCGGGCAGTTAGCCATCATCGCAGCCAAACTGAACTGCACACCGGACGTTCATGCCATTAAAGAGGCGCTGGCGCTGGCGTTACCGTCAATCCAGAATCAGATGGAAAATCTGGCGGTGGACATGGGCTACACGCCGGGTGTGCTAGCTCTGTTTTATAAAGTGGCCATTGGCTCTGGCGTAGCACCGCTGGTCATCTTTATGGGCGTTGGGGCGATGACCGATTTCGGCCCATTGCTGGCAAACCCGCGTACCCTGCTGCTGGGCGCGGCGGCGCAATTCGGCATTTTCGCCACCGTGTTGGGGGCGTTAACGCTGAACTACTTCGGCTTTATCCACTTCACCCTGCCGCAAGCTGCGGCGATTGGCATTATTGGTGGTGCGGATGGCCCAACGGCGATTTATCTCTCCAGCAAACTGGCTCCAGAACTGTTGGGTGCGATTGCCGTCGCGGCCTATTCCTATATGGCGCTAGTGCCGCTGATTCAGCCGCCGATTATGAGGGCGCTGACCACAGAAAAAGAGCGAAAAATCCGCATGGTGCAGTTACGAACCATCAGCAAACGGGAAAAAATCCTCTTTCCAGTGGTGCTTTTGTTGCTGGTCGCCCTGCTGCTGCCGGATGCCGCGCCGCTGCTGGGGATGTTCTGCTTTGGCAACCTGATGCGCGAAAGTGGCGTCGTCGAACGGCTGAGCGACACGGTGCAGAACGGCTTGATCAATATCGTGACTATCTTTCTTGGGTTGTCTGTCGGGGCGAAACTGGTGGCAGATAAGTTCTTGCAACCGCAGACGCTCGGCATTCTGCAGCTGGGGGTCATTGCGTTTGGTATCGGTACGGCGGCAGGCGTGTTGATGGCGAAGCTGATGAACCTGTGCAGTAAAAACAAAATCAACCCACTGATAGGCTCAGCCGGGGTGTCTGCGGTGCCAATGGCCGCGCGCGTATCGAATAAGGTTGGCCTGGAATCGGATGCTCAGAACTTCTTGCTGATGCACGCTATGGGGCCGAACGTCGCGGGTGTCATTGGCTCGGCGATTGCCGCAGGTGTGATGCTCAAATACGTACTGGCGATGTAATTTCCAGCGGGAGAGCGGTACATAATCCTTTAATCAGCATCGGGGTAACAGCCAGGCTGATTAAAGGATGCCGGATATCGCGAGCGACCTCCCGTTTCTTACCCAATTTATTCTGAAAAAAAAGTAAGTATGAACTGGCTTAGAGACTCATCCCGTCGAATACAGGAACATGCCTTATTTAAATTTCTATATTGCATTATGTTTATTCGAAAAATAACACTTTGGTTTTCCAGGCGTTCGTTTCAGAACCGAATTTTTCTGCTGATTTTATTTACTTCAGCGATCGTGATGTTGGCGATGTCGTGGTATATCACCGGCATCACTAAAGAACGCCTGCATTATCAAGTAGGACAACGCGCCCTTATTCAGGCAATGCAAATTTCTGCGATGCCCGAGCTGGTGGAAGCCGTGCAGAACCACTCTTTGCCAAGAGTGAAGGCGCTTATCGACCCTATGCGCTCATTTTCCGATGCCACTTATATCACCGTGGGTGACGCAAAAGGCCAGCGTTTGTATCACGTGAATCCCGACGAGATAGGAAAATATATGGAGGGCGGCGATAGCGATGAGGCACTTTATAACGCGAGAAGCTATGTCTCCGTGCGCAAAGGCTCGCTGGGTTCCTCTCTGCGCGGTAAATCACCGATTCAGGATAGTTCAGGAAAAGTGATTGGTATTGTTTCCGTGGGCTACACCATTGAGCAACTTGAAAACTGGCTCAGTTTACAAATTGGCTCGTTACTGTTTCCAATGGCAATATTACTCTTACTCCTTTTGTACTGCGCACGACGTTTTTCCCTGCATATTAAAAAACAGATGCTGAATATGGAACCGCAGCAGCTTTCACAACTGCTTATTCAGCAAAGTGTGCTGTTTGAATCCGTCTTTGAAGGGCTAATTGCGATTGATTCTTCCCGCAGGATCACCGCGATTAATCAGACCGCCCGCCGCTGGCTTAACCTGATGCAGCCGGAAAATAGCTTAATCGGCAAGCCCATCACCGATGTGGTATCAACCGGTACGTTTTTTCACGATCACCCAGAAGAGAATAAAAAAGATGAGATTGTCATTTTCAATCAAATAAAAGTGATCGCCAGCCGAATGGCGTTGATCCTGAATAATATTCCGCAAGGCTGGGTGATAAGCTTTCGCAAAAAAGATGATATTAATACTCTCAGCCTTCAGTTAAGCCAGATTCAACAGTATGCCGATAACCTGCGCGCCGTGCAGCACGAGCACCGCAATTTGATCTCTACTATTGCCGGTTTGTTATTTCTAAAACGCTACGATAATGCCCTGGCGCTTATTCAGCAGCAATCGGAAAGCCATCAGAAAGTCCTCGACTTTATTGCCCATAATTTCAACGATAACCATCTTGCCGGGCTACTGATAGGCAAATACTATCGGGCCAAAGAGTTGGGGCTGGAGCTGGTATTCGATCCGGGTTGTTATGTCGATGCGCTACCAGAAACGCTCACGCCGAATGAATGGATCTCTATCGTCGGGAATTTATTAGATAACGCTTATAACGCCACGCTACTCCACCCGCTGGGTTCAGGCCAGATCGAGTGTTTGATCAACAGCGAATGCGCTGATTTTCTGATTGAAATAGCCGACCAGGGCTGTGGGATTGACCGCGCCATTCGCGATCAAATATTTGAACGTGGCGTGACCAGCAGCAATAACCGCGATCACGGCATTGGTCTGTGGCTGGTGAGAAGCTATATCGAGCACGCTGGCGGAACCATAATTGTGGACGACAACATTCCCTTTGGCACGATTTTTACCCTCTATATTCCCCTGACCAGAGAAGATAATCATGGATAGCATAACGACCCTCATTGTTGAAGACGAGCCGATGCTGGCGGAAATATTGGTCGATACCCTAAAACCGTTTCCCAATTTTAATGTCGTTGGCGTAGCGGATAAACTCGAGAGCGCCAAAAAGATGCTCCGCCTTTATCAGCCACAGTTGATCCTACTCGATAACTTTTTACCTGATGGCAAAGGCATGGATCTGATTCGCCATACCGTGAGTATGAACTATACCGGACGGATCATTTTTATTACCGCTGATAACCATATGGATACCATCAGCGAAGCGTTACGTCTTGGCGTCTTTGATTATCTCATCAAGCCAGTTCACTACCAGCGGCTACAGCACACGCTGGAGCGGTTTGTGCGTTACCGCAATTCTCTGCGATCCAACGAACAAGCCAGCCAGAATCACGTCGATGCCCTTTTCAATATGCAAGCCAAAGAGGACATTTCCCCTCCCGCCTCCTCGATGCGCGGGATCGATGAAAATACCCTCAGCCGCGTACGCCAGATTTTTGACGATCCCACGATTGTACATACTGCCGATAGCCTTGCTCGCCTGCTGGGCAGCAGCAAAACCACCGCCAGACGGTATCTTGAACAAGGGGTTAAAGAGGATTTTCTGGAGGCTGAAATTCACTACGGGAAGGTGGGCCGACCAGAGCGAATCTATCGCGGGACAAGCTAATCCAGATACCGCCCCCGTAAAAGACATGATTCATCCCTCAGGATGAATCATAGGCGAGAGCGCGATATAAATTATGTCGTGGGCGCAAATCCGCAAGATTGGCGGATAACCAGCGCCGGAGGCAGGATGATTCGCTTGGGCGGTTCATCATTTCCCTGAATGCGGCTATAAAGCAGCTCTCCCGCCTTGCGCCCGATCTCTTTTGCCGCCACGGAGACGGTGGTTAATGCTGGCTGTACCAATGCGGCTTCAGAAATATCATCAAACCCCACCAGCGCGAAATCGCGGCCCGGTTCACGCCCCATTTTGCGCAGCGCCTGCATCACGCCTAATGCCACGATATCCTGATATGATGTGGTCTAGCAATATTGGACACTCGTTAAGGTTTTTTACGCCGCATGCTTTTCTTTAGCATACGGCGTCTGACCATTATTGAAGCTATGCGGCCTGCGCTGGTTATAGTAATTCGTCATATAACTCAGAATAT
>JBOFJM010000135.1:0-1975 GCA_051656825.1 Kluyvera sp. | reverse complement strand
TTTGCCAAACAATAAGATATGCATTAAGCTCGCTTCCCATAATGTTGTTCAATCCACGATTGGTAAGCGCCACTCTTAACGTTGTTCACCCATTTCTGATTATCCAAATACCACTGCACAGTCTTTCGAATACCAGACTCAAAGGTCTCCTCTGGTTGCCAATCCAACTCAGTGCTCATCTTGCTGGCATCAATCGCATAGCGACGATCATGACCAGGGCGGTCAGCGACATAAATGATTTGCTTACGGTAAGAGTCCACCTTAGGCACCATCTCATCCAACAGATCACAGATGGTATGAACAACCTCAAGATTCTGCTTTTCGTTGTGACCACCAATGTTGTATGTCTCACCCACTACACCCGTAGTGACCACTTTGTAAAGTGCGCGCGCATGATCTTCTACATAAAGCCAATCACGGATCTGATCGCCTTTACCATAAACTGGCAACGGCTTTCCATCCAATGCGTTTAGGATCACCAATGGAATCAGTTTCTCAGGGAAATGATATGGTCCATAGTTATTCGAACAGTTCGTAATGATAGTGGGCAAACCATACGTACGGCGCCAAGCTCGTACCAAATGATCACTGGATGCTTTTGACGCAGAATAAGGGCTACTCGGCGCATACGCGGTAGCTTCGGTAAACAGCGGAAGCTCTAGTCCTGCCGCAATTTCATCCGGATGAGGTAAATCGCCGTACACCTCGTCAGTCGATATATGATGAAAACGAAATGCCTTCTTACGCTCCTCACTTAAGCTACTCCAGTAAGCGCGGGCAGCCTCAAGTAGCATATAAGTACCAATAATATTGGTTTCAATAAAGTCTGCAGGACCAGTAATCGAACGGTCAACATGACTTTCCGCAGCAAGGTGCATCACAGCATCAGGTTGATACTGAGTAAACACCCGATCCAATTCATTACGGTCACAAATATCCACTTGTTCAAAAGCATAACGCTCGCTCTCCGAGACACTAGCTAAAGACTCCAAATTACCGGCATAAGTAAGTTTATCGAGATTGATAACAGAGTCTTGAGTATCACAAATAATATGACGCACAACAGCTGAACCAATAAATCCAGCACCACCGGTAACAAGAATTTTCATTTGATTAAACCAACTTAAGGTTAGAAATACACTGTAAGCATAGAGGAATATTTTATATTTACTTCCTCACGGAAAATTATAAATCGATGTTCTATAAAGTAACTCTAGCCTGTGCGAATACATCCAGTCTAAAAAATAGACAATCTAATATGTGGTTATTTTTCAGCTAGAATTGCCAGAAAAACCAAATAGATAATGATAATTTAACATGCTACCGCCCTTAGGTTTCAGCTCCTAAAGCGCTGCAAAATATGAAGGCATTGCCGCGATAGCATGCAACACGGAAAAAGTAATAAGGAGGGAAGAAAACCTGTGATCCGGCCAAGACGTCAAGATACGCCTCTCACTTCCCTGTTGCAAACCGGCGGATAGCCCGCAGAATTTGGAGTACAGATTATAAAGCAATGCCTGTGTAAGGCCAAATTTGCCGTAAAAAGACAACAGTATGTTTGTAAATTCTGTGAGGCTGGGCTGTACAAGCTGTCGCACGCTAGCGACCTTGCAAAAAAGAATCGCGCGCAATCGCTTCAATTTATTTACGATTACTTTATAATCCAGCAACACAACCGAGTGATCAATATTCAACCACTGCGGTTCACAGCCCTGCTCAGACCGATTAAGAATGAAAGCAGGATAAAAGGATGCCGCTGGTTATTTAGGGAGAAAATCTGTGAACACTGTCTTCGTGCGTGCCAAGTCTATCTGCGCTAAGCCTCGCCAGGCGGCGTTAACTCTGCTGACCTCCCTGCTGCTCGGCGTATCCTGCTGGGTTGCCGCAGCCGATATGTCAGATGATGCGATTAGCGAACGCATCAAACCGGTCGGCGGGGTGTATCTGGCTGATGCTGCGGCCACCGCAAAACCTA
>JBOFJM010000134.1:0-8093 GCA_051656825.1 Kluyvera sp. | reverse complement strand
GCTGAAAACATATTCCATCGGCATCATTCGGATCGACATCACCGATTCCTGCAAATCCCGGGCATTACGCTCCATCTGGCCAATACTGTTGATCAGCGTGTCGTACTGTGAAGGGTCAAGCGAGTTAGAGAGCTGCGAGAGCATCGCCTGAGTGATAATCAACTCACCGACCTGGTTAATAATTTGGTCAACCTTTTCCACCGCAACACGGATACTGCTTGATTCAACGCCCTGGGAGCGCGCTGCCGGTTTACTGCGCGCAGGCGGTGCAGCAGACGACGGTTTCACTGAAGCCTCAGGTATTTCACTCGGTGCGACGTCACCCGAACTGGCGGCATGATCATCGGTATTATCACCAGAGACCGCCTGTTGAGGGGTAATAGTGATTTGATCCGGTTCAAGCAAGAAGCACAGCACAGCTAAGATATCGTCGGGGTCGTCGCTCGTTTTCAGTGACACCCGCAGGGTGTCCCCTTCCTGCTGTTGTTCAAGAAGTTCGCCAAAATTAGCAAGTTCATCGATCAGCAGCTTTTGTTCTGCCTCTTTAACTTTACTCAACACCACTTGCAGCAGCGTAGGACCCGATTCGCCATTTGTTTCAGCGGCCTGTTCTACCGCAGCAGCAGGTTCAGCTTCAGCCGCCGCTGGTGCTTGTTTATCCGCGAGAGCAATTTGACGCAGCGCTTCACAAATATACTGGAAACTCGCCTGGTCAGGATCTTGTGAGGACTTATATGCATCCAGCTGATCTTGCATAATATCTTTACTCTCCAAAAACAGGTTTACAATATCACTATTTAATTGGAGTGTTCCGCCGCGGGCATCATCCAGTAAGTTCTCCAGTATGTGAGTGGTTTCTTGTAAAACAGAAAAACCAAATGTTCCCGCGCCACCTTTAATTGAATGGGCTGCACGAAAAATGGCATTGAGTGTTTCTTTATCGGGGTTGGCGAAATCCAGGGCAAGGAGATTACTCTCCATATCCGCTAGTAATTCATCAGCCTCAGCAAAAAAAGTCTGATAAAAATCACTTACGTCCATTTTGCTCAACCTTCTCCTTAATAGTATTCACCGAGTCGACAGGTTCATCAACAGGATAGTTAGAAGTGGGGGTAATTTCTAAATTAAGTCTCTGTTCTCCACCACCCTGCGTGGTAGAAATGTTCTGTAATATAGTATCCTCTTTCAGGATTTCTTTTTCTTTCTGTTTGCTAAGCACCAGAATACTTATCCTACGGTTGATGGGATCATCAGCCTTAGAATTCGCCATACTCATGGCATCAGCAGTACCGATAACGCGCAGGACCTTATTACTGGCCAAACCGCTGCTCACCAATGCAGAGCGGGAAGCATTCGCGCGGTCGGAAGACAACTCCCAGTTACCATACCCTTGATCCCCACCGGCGTAAGGCAGTGAGTCGGTGTGCCCCGTCAGACTGATGCGGTTTGGTAATCCATTCAACACCGGCGCTAACGCCTGCAAAATATCACGCATATAGGGTTCAAGAACTTTACTACCGACTTTAAACATCGGCCGTTCCTGGCTATCAACGATTTGAATAAGCAAACCATCATCAGTCAATGATATTAACAGGTTAGATTTAAAGTCACTTAACCGAGGGTCGCTTTCTATCAATGATTGAATTTTTTCTCGTGTATTTTTTAAATTAGTTTCATTCTTTTTCTTATCAAGTTCTTTCAGTGTTTTCTTGAACACTTCGCCGTCCTGCTTGATAACGTCATCACCTCCACCAGGGATAATGCTTTCACTGAGGCTACTTTTATTCCCTCCTGATAGCGCCACCTTTAATGGCATTTTGAAATATTCAGCTATTTGCTCCAATTGCTGAGGCGTTGAATTAGAGAGCAACCACATGACCAGAAAGAACGCCATCATGGCAGTCATAAAGTCCGCATACGCAATTTTCCATGATCCCCCATGGTGTGCGTGCTTATGCTTTTTATTTCTGCGGACAACAATAACAGTTTGGTTTTTTTTACTCATTATTCACTTTCCGGAGAGGAATTGTTCGCCGAGGATTTAACCTTGTGAACATGTTCTTCCAGTTCATTAAACGTCGGGCGTTCATGTGAAAATAATGTCTTGCGGCCAAATTCAATGGCAATTTGTGGAGCATAACCATTAAGACTTGAAAGCAGAGTAACTTTAATACACTGGTACATCTTTATTTGTTCACTGCTTTTCTGTCGCAACAGTGATGCCAGCGGCAGAATAAAACCATAGGCGAGTAGAATACCGAGGAAAGTCCCCACCATCGCGTGGGCAATCAGGGCGCCGAGTTCTGCGGCAGGACGATCGGCGGAAGCAAGCGCATGAACAACCCCCATAACCGCAGCAACAATCCCGAATGCGGGTAATCCGTCACCAAGGCTGTTAAGGCTTTGTGCAGGAACTTCATGCTCGTGCTCACATGTCTCTATCTCTTCGTCCATCAATGCTTCTAGCTCGAATGCATTCATATTGCCGCTAATCATCAACCGAAGGTAATCGATAACAAAGTTCATCAATTCACTATCGGCTAATAGGCGGGGATAAGCAGAGAATATTTGGCTGTTTTTCGGATCTTCAATATCATTCTCAAGGGTCATCAAACCTGACTGGCGACTCTTAGTCAGGATAAGAAACATCATTCCCATTAAATCCATATAAAGTGCTTTGGTATAACGAGAGCCTCGCATCAAATGAGGAATTGCTTTAAGCGTGCTTTTAATCGCTTTACCATTATTACCAACGATAAATGCACCAATCCCCGCACCACCAATAATTAAAAGTTCAGTCGGCTGGTATAGGGCACCAATTTCCCCACCAGATAGACTAAAACCGCCGAATACGGTCGCGAATACAACCAGGTAACCCAGAATAACCAGCACTTGAACTCCTAAAAATAGTAATCCTATTTATTAACTTAACCTGCGTTCGAGAGATGCACAAAAACACCAAATTACCTTGCGGTAATATGTTATGACGCTGTGGAAATCACTCAGTAATTAATTAAACTACAGAACGCTGGCATGCTCTCCCAATGGGTTATAAAGTACAGTCTTTTTATTAGCCCTGGACGGCGGGCTGCACAAACTACAGTTGAAAGGTTTTTTCGCATGCTCGGCAGTAACAATAAAACTCCCACCGCAATTGCAGCATTCGGTCTGAACGATCATCCCGCAATCAATAAAACGCAGCAAGGTCCAGGCGCGCGTCAGGCCCAGTACCGGTTTTTCCCCTACCGTAGTAGGGCACTGTTCCAGATATAAGCGGTATGCTTTCACCATTGCCTCAATGGGGCGTGGTTTTTCGGTCTTGGACAGATAAAGGAATATATTATAAAACATCGATGAATGGATGTTCTGTTCCCAGGTCATAAACCAGTCATCAGAAAATGGCAGCATCCCCCTCGGCGGTGGGCAGCCACGTAATTCTTTATACAATTTCAGTAATCTTCTGCGACTCAGGCTTGTTTCGCTTTCCAAAATCTGCATACGTGCGCCGAAGGAAATCAATTCAATCGCAATCTGTACTTCTTTATATTCTTCCAGAATGCTTTTATCACTCATCGTCTCACCCTCCTTAGAAATTGAAAAGCTTAGCTATGTAAGAGAATTCAGAAGCTCGGTGGATAAGATGATCCCCGTATGAATCTGTTGCAAAGCTTCAATACGCGAACCCATAGTCAGAAAGTCGATGACCGCTTCATTATCGATGCGTAAGCGACAAATCAGTTGATTGGTAGTTGATAGCTTGAACAGTTGAGGCAATGAGAGATCTTTGATGACATCGATAGTTTCCTCAGTTAAACCTAAACGAAAACCAGCCGAGAATTTGTCTTCACGAATCAATCGTTGCGCCAGCAGCAAGTAAGACAAATTGATGTCATGGATGTTCTGAAGCAGTTCATCATAATTTGAGGTATTCATTGAATCTCGCATAATATACTTGAAATTTCCCTATAGCTATATTTGGTTACATTGTTAAACAAATGCTGATTAAATACCATCAGTAAGTCTAGAAAAAAAACCACTAAGCATTAGAATTGCTCCAAGCAATCATTACCAAAGCAAATAATCGCCTACACAACTTGATTATTTCCGGAGTAATAAAAAACAGGTAATAATCTGATTTTTAAGGTTTTAGCCTTTTAAATACAAATAATTACGAAAATAGTTGTTCATTTTTTAATGATCAAATATCAATCATATAATTTTGTTTCAAAATATTAAGCAGGGACAAGGACTAATAATAACATCAAGAGTGAATATCATTCATGTCCAGGCGAGCACGTAAAAATTTAATTGCCTGGCTATGCAATTGGCTTACTCTCGCTTCAGTAATCCCTAATAGTACCGACACTTCTTTCATGTTAAGATTTTGTTGATAATAGAGGTTCAACAAAAGTTGCTCCCTCTCTGGCAATAACATAATTTCCTGGCGGACCTTTTTGGTCAGACTCGTTAGCATCAACTCGTTTAGTGGATTGAGTTTTTCGTGTTCGCTGTCAAGCTGTTCGACACTCTCTTGAAATTCTTCTCTCAACTCATCTAAAGAATAAATTTGACTCACGTTGGTTTCAGCCAGAATCGTCTGATACTCCCGAATCGATATCCCCATCTCCGCAGCCACTTCCGCTTCAGTGACGACACCACCCTTTTCTTGCTCTAATCGTTTAATAACCTTAGTAACTTCGCGGGCATTACTACGAATACGTCTTGGAACCCAATCGCGCTCACGTAGTTCATCAATCAAGGCCCAGCGAACTCGCTGCACAATATAGCCGCCAAGAGGCCCGCCTTTTTTAGGGTCAAAATCATCAATCGCAGAAAGAAGCCCTACAACACCAGCCTGAATCAAATCATCCAGATCGACACTTGCAGGTAAACGCACCTGCAATTTTAGAGCTTCATGGCGAACAAGATATCCATATTTATTCCAAAGTTCGCTTTTATCAACGACTCCACCAGCGTTATAAAGACCATTCACAATGATGTATCCTGCTTAAATCACACGCCGTAATTATCATCGAATACGCGTAATTCAAATAGTCCCAAAAGCGCTCATAAAAACACGTAATTCGATCATTTAAAAAGAGTTGGAAAAACTACTTCCTTATATAAGAAGTAACTCTTCCACAACATTGAAATAACCCTTAGGTCGTACTTTAAATAGTAAATCTAATAACTCAATATCTTACTAGTGCATCATGAAGTAGTAGATGCAACATAGCAACTAGAGCATATTAAAAATTGACATCTTCTGCATAGCCTGGAAAACCAGCATCGAAGAGTTAATCGCAAAGTCAGACATCTTCGCAGAACTGATCAATGAATATGTTGACTGCTCATCAGCACCCACCGTTCTTTGCCATTGAGTGGTCAAATTCAATTTCTGCGCATCTGAGGCAAAACCCAGGGTCTCAATTTGCTGTAAGTTAGTTCCGACTTCAGCCTGAACCTTACCGAGGTTATCAATGCCTTTATTGATGGTGACATTGACGGCATCCAGCGTGTTTTTTAACGCTTCTCGCGCGGCATCTGGGTCGCTGCTTCCGTTAATCGGTTGATTAAGAGCGGTGATGGCTTTATCAAGTGCAACGAATATATCGTCAGGAGAGCCACTCATAAATACATCTTTACCCGTATGACCAACCTGCATTTCGGTGCTGTCAGCAATAATCTGGGTCATTGCGGTATCGCCACCAACATAGACCCCCGTCGTTTTATTAAACGGCGGAGTATCCGTTTTATAGCCAGCAAACATATAACGCCCGCTGCTATTTTTGCTGTTGCCTAAATCGATCAGATTGTCGCGGATCCCCTGAAGTTCCTTCGCCAACGCGGCACGATCAGCATCCGAATAAGCACCATCACCACCAGAAACAATCTTTTGAGTCAGATTTTTAGTGAGCAGGCCGCTAATCGAGTTTAATGCAGTATCTTCCTGACCCAGAGAATCCTTAGCAAACATACGCGCCGTATCAAAACGGGTCATATTATCAAAGGCACTTTGTTGCGTAATCGATTGAGAAGCACCGGCAGGATCATCAGAAGGTTTTAGCAATGTACGTCCAGCCGATAGGCGGGCATAAATATCACTGTTGTTACCAACAGCTTTGGTCATGCTATTAATGCTATTTTGATACATGTAGAGGGTGCTAAGGCGCATCATTGTTTCCTTCTTTCCGTTCCTGCCGGTGGTTAAGCGTAACTATCTAAACTCAAGGCTATTATCGAATACTCAAAATAGAATCAAACAACGTAGTGGCGGTCTGCAGAACCTGAGCATTAGCCTGGTAATATTGAGTGAACATCCGCAGATTTATGTACTCTGCGTTCATATCAACACCAGAAATTGATTGCTGCTGGGCTAATAAAACATTCATCGCATTACCGCTGGTTGAAATATCAGCTTTTAACCCTGCCATTGAAGAACCGACAGAACTCACCAGCGAGGCATACGCTTCAGTCAGCGTCGCTTTCCCTATCAGGGTTTGGTTTTTAATATCAATAAGCGCTTTGGCATTCTCATTGTTACTAACATCGCTCGGGTCGCTAGAGCTCGATGCCGCGATTTGATCACCATCGGTAATCGCAACGCTGAGTTTATCTGCCGCGCCACCTACCGGATTTAATTTAAAGCTATCCCCTGCTTGTGGAGTCCCTGCTGGCATAAAGGAAACGCCATCAAACTGGATTTCACCATTTGGACCAACGGTCGGCGTAATAACGGTGCCATTGCTGCTCTTGATTTCCCAGTCAGTTGCGCCCGGGCCGGTATACGTAATAGAGTAGTCATCCGCATGGACCGCTGAAATATCCGTGTAGCTTACGTTCAGTGTCGCATCGCCAGTGTTATTTCGATTAACGATAGCTTCAGGGTTAGGGATATTGAAAATATCGCCCCCTTTGGTCCCCGTCAGATCGTAACCTGCGCCATTGACCTCATTAAACTTATTCGCCATCTGCAAGGCCAGCTGGTTTAGCTGGTTACGTGCATCAACCAAATCCTCATTACGGAATTTGAACAAACCACCCAGCTTGCCGGTTGTCATTTTGCTTTCATCGAGCGGGATGGAATTACCCGCCGCATCGACGTAGGAGACAACCGTCTTATTTGGATCAGCTGCCGAGACGCTAGATTCTACCTGATAGGACTGATCGCCATTGACGAGCGGCAAACCGCTGGCAAAAGAGACATCCACGCGACCGTTAGCGGTATTTTCATTAACTTTAATTCCCACCAGGTCATTCAACTGACCTAATGCCATATCACGCTGGTCTAGCAGGTCAGCAGGAAGATCACCGCTCTGACCGTGAATCTTCTCAATTTCTTTATTCAGGTTCGCAATCTGTTTCGAAAGCGAATTGATATCGTTAACGGTTTGAGCAATCTGCTTATTGGTGCTTTTTTCCAGGCCGTTCAAGGTACTGCTATTATTATTATACTGATAAGCAATAGACTTAAACTGTGACAGCGATTCTTGTCGTGCCGAAGGGCTAGCGGGATCGCTACTCACTTTATCCAGCGCCGCAAAAATATTATTTAGTGACTGCGAAATATTACTAACATCATCAGCCAGCATATTATCAACTTGAGAGAGCTGCTCATAACGACTACTTAATGCTGAAAACTGAGTGCTGGCACCACGTACCTGATTATTGATAAAACTATCATATGAACGCTGGACACCATTAACCTGAACACCATAACCGAAGAAACCATAACCAGTGGTTTTACCTCCGGCCTCGCCTAAAATGATATTCTGGCGAGAATAGCCTAGCGTTACGGCGTTATTCAGGTTGTTACCGACAACATTCAGCGCAGCCTGCGCTGAACTCAGGCCGCTCTGGGCCAGGTTCATAAGGTTCATAAATTACCGCCATGTTCGCTATGTTATAAAACAGATATCCGAACGTTTAACGTTCGCAAATCAACATCGATACTTAAACTATCGGAACTTCCTTAATTAACTAAAATAATTATCTTAAAATATTTGCGAGAGGTCGGTTTTATAGCTATCAATCGCTTGATTTACATTATTCCTTACCTGCTGAATTATACTGATAACTTTCTTCGCATAGTT
>JBOFJM010000133.1:0-4114 GCA_051656825.1 Kluyvera sp. | reverse complement strand
TCAGCCTGTTCGACAAAGCGCCGTCGGCGACGATGCAAGAGCGTTTCGCCAAAGCGGATGCGCATTATCACTCTGCGCCGCCGTCCCGCTTGCAGGAAGAGTAAGACATTACCGACTCATATCTGGCCCGCCTCGTGCGGGCTTTTTACTGTTTGCGGGCTTAGCGTGCTACTGATAATCAGAGCCTATCCCATCAGGCAATTCTATTTGCCATTTTGCCCCAGGACCGCGCTCAACACTCTTACGTACTCCGTGTAGACGGCGGTTTTCCCACGCTGCCCGTGCCCAAACTTAACATAACCATATTTTTGCTATCCGTTTACATCTCGTCATTATTTCCCATACATTTTGCTTGTGTTTCTTATTTGCTTAATGATAATCACTATCACTCACATTTACCTGTCTTTGCAAAAGTTGACGGCGTTTCACATTTAAGGGTGTCTGCATGTTTGTTCCTTTTCTCATCATGTTACGTGAAGGGCTGGAAGCCGCGCTGATTGTCAGTCTGATTGCCAGTTATCTCAAACGTACCCAGCGTGGACGCTGGATTGGCGTCATGTGGATTGGCGTGATTTTAGCCGCCGCGCTGTGCTTGGGGCTGGGCATCTTTATTAATGAAACCACTGGCGAGTTCCCGCAAAAAGAGCAGGAGCTGTTTGAAGGGCTGGTGGCTGTGGTGGCGGTCGTCATCCTGACGTGGATGGTATTTTGGATGCGCAAAGTGTCGCGCAACGTCAAACAGCAGTTGGAACAGGCGGTAGATAACGCGCTACAAAAGGGCAACAACCACGGCTGGGCGCTGATTATGATGGTCTTTTTCGCTGTGGCGCGTGAAGGGCTGGAGTCGGTATTCTTCCTGCTGGCGGCCTTCCAACAAGATCTCGGTATTTGGCCTCCGCTGGGAGCCATATTAGGGCTGGCGACGGCAATTGTGCTGGGCTTTCTGCTTTACTGGGGCGGCATTCGCCTTAACCTCGGGGTCTTTTTCCGCTGGACGAGCCCGTTTATTCTGCTGGTGGCGGCAGGGCTGGCGGCAGGGGCGATTCGCGCCTTCCACGAGGCCGGGCTGTGGAATGCCTTCCAGGATGTGGCGTTCGATCTCAGTGGAACCCTGACCACCCACTCGCTTTTCGGCACGCTGCTGGAAGGCATCTTTGGCTACCAGGAAGCGCCAAGCGTCAGCGAAGTGGCGGTCTATTTCCTGTATCTGATTCCCGCACTGGCGCTGTTCTTCTGGCCGCCGCGTGCAAGCACGTCAACATCACGTATCGCCCCTTAAGGCAGATAACGGTTAGTTAGTTACAACATACTTATTGAAAGGGATGGACTATGACCAAGAACTTCCGCCGCAACGCGTTGCAGACGGGGATTGCCGCGCTCTTCTCTACCGCGTTTATGGCACAGGCTGCGGATATTCCGCAGGTTAAAGTGACGGTAAATGACAAACAGTGCGAACCGATGTCCATCACCGTGAACGCCGGTAAAACACAGTTTATCATCCAGAACCACAGCCAAAAGGAGCTGGAGTGAGAAATCCTGAAAGGGGTGATGGTGGTTGAAGAACGCGAAAACATCGCGCCGGGCTTCACGCAGAAAATGACCGCCAACCTCCAGCCGGGCGAATACGATATGACCTGCGGCCTGCTGACTAACCCGAAAGGCAAGCTGATTGTTAAAGGTGAAGCGACCGCCGATGCCGCTAAAGCGAATGCGCTGTTGGATCTCGGTGGTGCAATTACCGCCTATAAAGCGTATGTCACTGCTGAAACCGCCTCTCTGGTAAAAGGCACGAAAGCCTTTACTGATGCCGTGAAAGCCGGGGATCTTGAAAAAGCGAAATCCCTGTATGCGCCAACGCGCCAGCACTACGAGCGCATTGAACCGATTGCCGAGCTGTTCTCTGACCTCGACGGCAGCATTGATGCCCGTGAAGACGACTATGAGCAGAAAGCCGCTGACCCGAGATTCACCGGTTTCCACCGCCTGGAAAAAGCGCTGTTTGGCGATAACAGCACCAAAGGCATGGAACACTATGCCGAGCAACTGAACAGCGATGTGCTGGAGCTACAAAAACGCATTAACGAGCTGGCTTTCCCTCCGTCAAAAGTTGTTGGTGGCGCAGCGGGCCTGATTGAAGAAGTCGCGGCGAGCAAAATCAGCGGTGAAGAAGACCGTTACAGCCACACTGACCTGTGGGACTTCCAGGCGAACATCGACGGTGCGCAAAAAATTGTCAACCTGCTGCGCCCTCAACTGCAAAAAGAGAACGGCGCGCTGCTGGCGAAAGTGGATGGCAACTTCAAGAAAGTGGATGCCATTCTGGCGAAATACCGTACCAAAGACGGTTTCGAGACTTACGACAAACTGACCAATGCTGACCGTAATGCGCTGAAAGGGCCGATCACCACCTTAGCGGAAGATCTGGCGCAACTGCGTGGGAGCCTGGGGCTGGACTAAGTACGATGGCAAAGCAACAATCTGACGATCTGAACGAACCGTCACGTCGTCGTTTATTAAAAGGGATCGGCGCGCTGGGAGGCGCGCTGGCGATTTCCGGCGGTTGTCCGGTGGCGCACGCGGCAAAGCCCAGCGACGCTCCGGCGGCTAACGGGCGCATGGAAACGCAGCCGTTTTATGGCGCACATCAAGCAGGTGTACTGACGCCGCAGCAGGCAGCCATGATGCTGGTGGCGTTTGACGTGCTGGCTGACGATAAAAGCGAGCTTGAGCGTTTGTTCCGTCTGCTGACCCAGCGGATTGCGTTTCTGACCAAAGGCGGCCCGGCCCCGGATACGCCAAACCCACGTTTACCGCCAATGGACTCAGGGATTTTGGGGGCGTTTATCGCGCCGGATAATCTGACCATGACGGTTTCTGTTGGGCATTCGTTATTCGATAACCGTTTTGGGCTGGCGGATAAAGCGCCGAAAAAACTCCAGAAGATGACGCGTTTCCCGAACGATGCGCTGGATGCCAGTCTGTGTCATGGCGACCTGCTGTTGCAGATTTGCGCCAATACGCAGGACACGGTTATCCACGCCTTGCGCGATATTATCAAGCATACGCCGGACTTGCTCAGCGTGCGCTGGAAGCGGGAAGGGTTTATCTCTGACCATGCCGCGCGCAGTAAAGGCAAAGAGACGCCGGTTAATTTGCTGGGCTTTAAAGACGGTACGGCCAACCCGGACAGTAGCAATAAACCGCTGATGGATGACGTGGTGTGGGTGACTGGCGAGCAGGGCGAACCGGCCTGGGCCAAAGGGGGATCGTATCAGGCGGTGCGTATTATCCAGTTCCACGTCGAGTTTTGGGATCGTACACCGCTTAAAGAGCAGCAGACCATTTTTGGCCGCGATAAACACAGCGGTGCGCCGCTGGGGATGAAAAACGAGCACGATGTGCCGGATTACAGTCGCGACCCGAACGGCGAGGTGATTGCGTTGGACAGCCATATTCGTCTGGCGAACCCGCGCACCCTGGAAACGCAGTCGAGTTTGATGATGCGCCGGGGCTACAGTTATTCGCTGGGTGTCACCAATTCCGGGCAACTGGACATGGGGCTGCTGTTTGTCTGCTATCAGCATGACCTTGAAAAAGGTTTCCTGACCGTACAGAAACGGCTTAACGGCGAAGCGCTGGAAGAGTACGTCAAACCGATCGGCGGCGGCTATTTCTTCGTGCTGCCTGGCGTGGCGTCTGAAGCATCTTATTTGGGCGCGACACTGCTGGGCGCTTGAGTGTCAGGCGCTGTGCGGTGTTTTGCCGGATGGCGGCTTCGCCTTATCCGGCCTACAAACCTGCGTAGGCCTGATAAGCGCAGCGCCATCAGGCGTTGTACCGCCGGTTGCCGGATGGCGGCTTTGTCTTATCCGGCCTACAAACCTGCGTAGGCCTGATAAGCGAAGCGCCATCAGGCGTTGTACCGCCGGTTGCCGGATGGCGGCTTCGCCTTATCCGGCCCACAAACCTGCGTAGGCCTGATAAGCGAAGCGCCATCAGGCGTTGTACCGCCGGTTGCCGGATGGCGGCTTTGCCTTATCCGGCCTACAAACCTGCGTAGGCCTGATAAGCGCAGCGCCATCAGGCGTTGTACCGCCGGTTGCCGGATGGCGGC
>JBOFJM010000132.1:0-2114 GCA_051656825.1 Kluyvera sp. | reverse complement strand
TAGGTCTTCCCTAGGAACTCCGAATACCTTCTCAATGCGGGTTGCCATTTCGGTAGAGAGAGATGCTTTTCCGTTAAGCAGATTAGAAAGAGCCGGTCGCCCGACACCAATCAGCTCGGCAGCTTTTGTGACGGACATTTTTGCAGGGAAAACCTCTGTTTTGATGCGATCGCCAGGATGGCGTGCTTCGATAATGTCCATACATATCTCCTATTGCTAATTAGTGTCAGTGGACACATAACAACAACTATCCTGTTGCGCGTAGCGTTACGCAATACATTAGTTGAATATTTAATCAGTTTTTTCGTGTTGGTGCCTGTTTAGGTAGAGATACTGCGGCATGATGTTGTTGTGTTGAACTTCCACATCTAAGCAAGCTGATATCTGCTTAGAATCCTTCTTGAGAGAGGAAAGAGAGCTGTAGTGTGCTGCCGAATTAAACGTGTGTCTGCTCGGATGGTAATTCCAAGGATCTGTGCTACACCTTAAAACTAAGTAATATTTAGTTTTGGTGATTTAATGCATCTTCTCATTCGACCAGACCCCTCCATTGACGAGTCCTTGGAGAGCTATTTTTTACGTTTGTCCCAAGAGAACGGATTTGAGCGCTTTTACCTCTTTAGCGGTGTAATAAAGGATTGGCTTCACACAACGGATCATGCCGCGGCTGGAGCCTTTCCGCTGGAGCTATTCAGGCTCAACATCTTTCATGCGAGTCGCTCTAGTGGTTTGCGGGTCAGAGCCTTGCAACTCGTGGATAGATTGACTGATGGAGCGCCTTTTCGTCTCCTCCAATTGGCGCTGAGCCATTCAGCTATCAGTTTTGGTAATCACCATAAAGCTGTACACCGGTCGGGCGTCGATATTCCACTCTGTTTCATTCGCACCAGCAAAATCCCTTGTTGTCCAGATTGTTTGCGCGAGTCAGCGTATGTGCGTCAATGCTGGCACTTCAAGCCGTATGTTGCATGCCATCGTCATGGCGGGAGATTGATAGATAGTTGCCCGGCTTGTGGTGAATCCCTTAATTACTTGGCCAGCGAATTGATAAATTATTGCCAGTGTGGGTTTGATTTACGCACAGCATCAACAGTCCCAGCCCAGCCCGATGAAATACAATTGTCGGCATTGGCATATGGCTGTTCGTTTGAATCGTCAAACCCGCTGTTAGCCATAGGATGCTTGAGTGCGCGATTTGGAGCCTTGCTTTGGTATCAGCAGCGTTACTTAAGTGACCATGAGGCCGTGTGTGATGACAGGGTTCTTGCAAAGGCTATCGGTCACTTTGCTGCATGGCCTGACGCTTTCTGGGGGGAATTGCAGCAGATGGTGGATTACGCATTGGTCAGGCAAACCAAAGAGCTGAATCATACCGATTTTGTTGATGTTTTCGGGAGCGTAGTGGCTGATTGTCGCCGCATTCCAATGCGCAATACGGGACAGAATTTTATCCTCAAAGATCTGATCGTTTTTTTGACTGAACTAGTCGTAAGCCATCCTCAGTGCAGGGGCGCGAATGTAGGCGATCTCTTGCTCTCAGCCTTAGACTCTGCGACCTTGCTATCTACGTCTATCGAGCAGGTTCGCCGCTTACAGCAGGAGGGATTTTTGCCATTGGCTATCAGACCGGCTAGCCGGAACACTGTATCGCCCCATCGGGCTGTGTTTCACCTGCGGCATGTGGTCGAGTTACGCCAGGCGCGTATGCAGTCCCATCATGATGACAGTTCAACCTATCTGCCTGCATGGTGACGACGATGCACATCCAAGAGTTATTAGGCATAGCTGAACACGTCGAGCGTGACAGGCAGTTACGACGCCACTTCGCCCCCTATTCTGCGGATATGGATGTCGATGATGCTGAGAGGAAAACATTAGTTGTGTTGTTGAATCTGACGCTCAAACGGGACCGGGTCGATAACCTTTGCAATGAGCGTCAAGCGCGGGATATTTTGAACGATGCAAGTCACATCGCACATTGTTTGCATACCGCGCGTTGGCTACATACCCACAATCTAAAATACCCGGACACTCGGGTCAGTGGCCAGCGACTCATCGTCAACGCACCCCCAGTTATCACAGGAATCATCACTCGCGCTGGTTTACCTATGCGC
>JBOFJM010000131.1:0-2411 GCA_051656825.1 Kluyvera sp. | reverse complement strand
CTGCGAGGTAGGTCTCCAGCAGCGGGAATGTCCAGTCGGGTCCATCGCTCAGACGAGTTGTGTCCTTATTCATCGAGTCAATCGTAGCCATTAGCGCGCCCTCATTGTTGGCGACTCTCTCTGTCTGGAGAGCCTCACTTCAAGAATAGAACACCGCAGAAAAACTGTAACAACCGCCATTTCTTTTCTTCATGATTTATTCATTTTAGCGGCGATAATTTTGCAGTTTTGCAGAGCTTTATGCTGACAAAAAATAGCGGGTAGCAGGAGATCGCAAATTCACCGTCCCCCTGTGGCATGGGCGCTGTGTGAGGTAAGTCACCATAAAAAAAGCCTATGTTGAATAATATTTTCATCTGGGTTATCAATTTGTAATCAGATGATTGTTCTTTTGCTTATTCTGGAGTGGCTATGCACGTTGTCATACTGGGAAGTGGTGTAGTGGGCGTAACCAGCGCCTGGTATTTAAGTCAGGCAGGACATCAGGTCACGGTGATTGATCGCGAAGCGGGGCCGGCGCTCGAAACCAGCGCCGCCAACGCCGGGCAAATCTCACCGGGTTACGCTGCGCCGTGGGCGGCGCCAGGAGTGCCGTTGAAAGCGATTAAATGGATGTTCCAGCGCCATGCGCCGCTGGCTATCCGCCTTGATGGCACGGGGTTCCAGTTGAAATGGATGTGGCAAATGCTGCGTAACTGCGACACGCGCCACTACATGGAAAACAAAGGGCGGATGGTGCGCCTGGCGGAATACAGCCGTGACTGCCTGAAAACCCTGCGCGACACCACTGGCATCAGCTATGAAGGGCGTCAGGGCGGGACGCTGCAACTGTTCCGCACCGCGCAACAGTATGAAAATGCCACCCGCGACATCGCCGTGCTGGAAGAGGCTGGCGTGCCGTATCAACTGCTGGAAGCCTCGCGTCTTGCTGAGGTCGAACCGGCACTGGCCGACGTTGCGCACAAACTCACCGGTGGCCTGCGCCTGCCGAATGACGAAACCGGCGACTGCCAACTCTTTACCCAGCGGTTGGCGAAAATGGCGGAACAGGCTGGCGTACAGTTCCGCTTCAATACACCGGTCGATAGTCTGATTCAGGACGGCGAGCGTATCATCGGCGTAAAATGTGGCGATGAGCTGGTAAAAGCCGATGCCTACGTGATGGCCTTTGGTTCCTACTCAACGGCGATGCTGAAAGGGCTGGTGGATATTCCGGTTTATCCGCTCAAAGGCTACTCGCTAACGATTCCTATCGTTGAAGAAAGCGGCGCGCCAGTTTCAACCATCCTTGATGAAACCTACAAAATCGCGATTACCCGCTTTGACAACCGCATTCGTGTGGGCGGCATGGCGGAAATCGTCGGCTTTAATACCGAGTTGCTGCAACCGCGTCGGGAAACGCTGGAGATGGTGGTGGGCGATCTGTTCCCGCGCGGCGGTAAGATTTCAGAAGCCACGTTCTGGACGGGGCTGCGCCCAATGACGCCGGACGGCACACCGGTTGTCGGCAAAACAGCCTATAAAAACCTGTGGTTGAACACCGGACACGGCACGTTGGGGTGGACCATGTCCTGCGGGTCTGGTCAATTACTCAGCGATTTGATGTCCGGGCGAATGCCTGCTATTCCCTATGATGACCTCAGCGTTGCGCGTTACTCGCCAGGCTTCACGCCGGCGCGTCCACAGCATCTGCACGGCGCTCATCAATAAGGAGAAGGTATGTCACGTCCCGTACTCGCGAGCCTTGATTTACAGGCACTGCGGGAAAATTTAGCGATTGTGCGCCGGGCTGCTGCTGGCGCTCGCGTGTGGTCAGTGGTGAAAGCCAATGCCTACGGTCATGGTCTGGAGCGGGTCTGGAACGCGCTGCGAGAAACCGACGGCTTTGCGATGCTAAACCTGGAAGAGGCTATCCTGCTGCGTGAAAAGGGCTGGAAGGGGCCGATTCTGCTTCTCGAAGGGTTCTTCCACGCCGATGAACTGGAACTGTTTGATAAATACCGTTTAACGACCAGCGTACACAGCAACTGGCAGATTAAGGCGTTACAAAATGCGCGCTTACATGCACCGATCGACGTTTATCTGAAGGTCAACAGCGGTATGAATCGGCTGGGGTTTGCCCCGGATCGCATCCACACCGTCTGGCAGCAGTTGCGTGGCATCCGCAACATCGGTTCCATGACGCTGATGTCGCATTTTGCCCAGGCGGAAAACGCCGACGGTGTGGTTGAACCGATGCGCCGTATTGAGCAGGCGGCAGAAGGGCTGGAGTGCCCGCGCTCGCTGGCGAATTCGGCGGCAACCTTGTGGCATCCTGAAACCCATTTTGACTGGGTAAGGCCGGGGATTGTGTTGTACGGCGCGTCACCTTCCGGCCAGTGGCAGGACATTGCTAACAGCGGCCTGAAACC
>JBOFJM010000130.1:0-2312 GCA_051656825.1 Kluyvera sp. | reverse complement strand
GCCGCTCGCAGTGTATCGGCATCAGGAAATTCGCGGCTCGCCAGCGCTTTTAGCTGGTGTCCGGTAAAGGTGTTGTTATCAATCACCACGCTGGCGATAAAGCCCTTCTCTTCCCGATAGCGGTAAGTCATGGTGTCATCAACTTCATCTCCGCTCCCGGCGCAGTGCAGAAAATCCACGCCGTAGCCCAGGTGGCCTAACAGCGCCAGCTCAAAGCGGCGCAGCGCCGGTTCAGGCGAGCCAGACGTGCCCGCCAGAGCCTGGATGCAATGCAGATAATCGAAGAAAAGTTCGGAGAAACGTGTTTCGTGTTCAAGCACACGTGAGACTAATTCGTTGACGTACAGCCCGCTGTAGAGCGTGATGCCACTTAACGGTAACGCCAGCGATACGGCTTCCGCGCTACGCAGCGTTTTGACTTCGCCACGCCCGCCAAAGCGAACTAAAAGAGGGGTAAAAGGCTGAAGAGCGCCTTTGAGGTTGGAGCGTTTGGAACGTGCGCCTTTAGCAACAAGGCGCACGCGACCAGACTCTTCCGTGAAGACGTCCAGCATGAGGCTGGTTTCGCTCCAGGGGCGACTATGCAGGACGAATGCGCGCTGCCAGCCTTCCATCATATTCGTCGTCTTTCAAACCGCAAAGCCGGCAAATCAGAGATCGTCAACGTAACCGAGACTGCGCAGTGCACGCTCATCATCAGCCCAGCCGGATTTCACTTTCACCCACAGTTCGAGGTGAACCGGCGCTTCGAACATCTCTTGCATGTCTTTACGGGCTTCAATACCGATGGTTTTGATTTTGGCCCCTTTGTTGCCAATCACCATTTTCTTCTGCCCTTCACGCTCAACCAGAATCAGGCCGTTGATGTCGTATCCGCCACGTTCGTTCGGGATAAAACGTTCAATTTCAACGGTTACTGAGTATGGCAGCTCCGCACCCAGGAAACGCATCAGTTTTTCACGGATGATTTCAGAGGCCATAAAGCGCTGAGAACGGTCAGTAATGTAATCTTCCGGGAAGTGATGAATCGCCTGCGGCAGATGTTTACGCACAATACCGGCGATGGTATCAACGTTCAGCCCCGTTTCCGCAGACATCGGCACGATGTCGAGGAAGTTCATCTGGCTACCGAGGAACTGCAAGTGTGGCAGAAGATCGGCTTTTTCCTGCACGTTATCAACTTTGTTCACCGCCAGAATAACCGGGGCTTTACCATCGCGCAGTTTGTTAAGCACCATTTCGTCATCCGGTGTCCAGCGAGTGCCTTCAACCACGAAAATAACCAGCTCAACGTCACCGATAGAGCTGCTTGCCGCTTTGTTCATCAGGCGGTTGATGGCGCGTTTTTCTTCCATGTGCAGGCCGGGGGTATCGACGTAAATCGCCTGATATTCCCCTTCCGTATGGATACCGACAATGCGGTGACGCGTGGTCTGCGCTTTTCGGGAAGTGATCGAGATCTTCTGCCCGAGCAGTTTGTTCAGCAATGTAGATTTGCCAACGTTCGGACGACCGACGATGGCAATAAATCCGCAATAAGTTTTATCGATGCTCATTCCAACTCCAGCTTTTTCAGCGCCTGTTCGGCGGCAGCTTGTTCCGCCTTGCGACGGCTGGAACCTGTGCCGACCACCGGTTCACTCAGGCCGCTAACCTGGCAGTGGATAGTAAATTCCTGATCGTGTGCTTCCCCACGCACCTGGACTACCAAATAAGATGGCAGCGGCAGATGGCGGCCTTGCAGATACTCCTGCAAGCGTGTTTTTGGATCTTTTTGCTTATCGCCTGGGCTAATTTCGTCCAGACGAGTTTGATACCAGGAGAGGATCAGTTTCTCAACAGTCTGAATATCGCTGTCGAGGAACACCCCGCCAATTAACGCTTCGACCGTGTCCGCCAGAATTGATTCCCGACGGAAACCGCCGCTCTTCAACTCACCCGGCCCTAAACGCAGGCACTCGCCCAGTTCAAATTCGCGGGCAATTTCTGCCAGCGTATTACCGCGAACCAGCGTGGCGCGCATCCGGCTCATATCGCCTTCATCCACACGTGGGAAGCGGTGATAGAGCGCGTTGGCGATCACGTAGCTTAAAATTGAGTCGCCCAGAAATTCTAAGCGTTCGTTGTGTTTGCTGCTGGCACTACGGTGCGTTAATGCCTGTTGCAACAGCTCCTGATGAAGAAAAGTGTAGCCCAGCTTCCGTTGAAGCCGATTAATTACGATGGGGTTCATGCGATACCAAATAAATGAATGCGTCAACAATGCAGCACACGAAACAGACCTGAAGGAAACCAATGCGGTTTCGTGTGCC
>JBOFJM010000129.1:0-1668 GCA_051656825.1 Kluyvera sp. | reverse complement strand
GGGCGTAGAGCGTTTGGGATATAATCGCGCAATTAACCGTGAAAAATATATCAGCGCCATGCTGGAGTCAGAATTGCAAGATGACGTTACGCTACGTCATAAAGTTTATCATTCGTTATCAGCTCTTATTAAACTTCGTCGCGGTTTAACCGCCTTTCATCCTGACAGCCAATTTTCAATACGTGCGCTTTCCTCGACGGTCATGCAAATAATTCGCCGCGCGGAGTCCGGCGAGGTGATAACCGCTTTATTTAATGTTAGTCGTAATAGTCAGTCTGTTTGTGCCGATATCACGGCGGGTGTGGATTTAATCTCTGGCGAGACGCTCTCCTCTGCTGAGATATTACTTCAGCCGTGGCAGGTTATGTGGATTAAAAAATAACAAGGAACATCTAATGATTAAATCAAAAATCGTGCTGATATCAGCACTGGTTTCCTGCGCCCTGATTTCAGGGTGTAAAGAAGATAAAGCGAATGTCACTATTGAATTTATGCACTCGTCGGTTGAACAGGAACGCCAGGCGATTATTAGCAAACTGATTACGCGTTTCGAAAAAGAAAACCCAGGGATTAGCGTAAAACAGGTTCCGGTTGAAGAGGACGCCTACAACACCAAAGTGATCACCTTGTCACGAAGCGGTTCGCTGCCGGAGGTGATTGAAACCAGCCATGACTACGCCAAAGTGATGGATAAAGAGCAATTGCTCGATCGTAAAGCGATTGAGAACGTGATTCGCGCGGTAGGCGAGCAACAGTTTTATGACGGTGTGCTGCGTATCGTGCGCACGGAAGATGGCACGGCCTGGACGGGAGTGCCGGTCAGCGCCTGGATTGGCGGGATCTGGTATCGCAAAGATGTGCTGGCCAACGCTGGGCTGGCAGAGCCGAACAATTGGGCACAACTACTGGAAGTGGCGCAGAAACTTAACGACCCGGCGCATAAGAAATATGGCATCGCGCTGCCGACGGCAGAAAGCGTGCTGACCGAACAGTCTTTCTCTCAGTTTGCGTTGTCAAACCAGGCCAACGTTTTTAACGCCGAAGGCCATATTACGCTCAATACGCCGGAGATGGCTCAGGCGCTGACCTATTACCGCGCCTTGGCGGCGAATACCATGCCTGGCTCTAACGACATCATGGAAGTCAAAGATGCCTTTATGAACGGCACTGCGCCGATGGCGATTTACTCCACCTACATTCTTCCGGCCGTCATTAAAGAAGGGTGGGCGAACAACGTCGGTTTTGTCGTACCAACGGAGAAAACATCTGCCGTCTACGGCATGTTGACCTCCCTCACCATTACCTCCGGGCAAGAGAGTGCCGAGACGCAAGCGGCTGAGAAGTTTGTCACTTTTATGGAGCAAGCCGAGAACATTGCCGACTGGGTGATGATGTCGCCTGGCGCGGCGCTGCCGGTCAATAAAGCGGTTGTCACCACCGCCACCTGGCAACAGAACGACGTGATTAAAGCGCTGGGTACGCTGCCAAATCAACTGATTGCTGAACTGCCGAATATCCAGGTGTTTGGTGCTGTGGGCGATAAAAACTTTACCCGCATGGGCGATGTCACAGGCTCCGGTGTCGTGAGCTCGATGGTGCATAACGTGACGGTAGGGAAAGCCGACCTCGACAAAACAATCGCAGCGAGCCAGAAAAAACTGGATGAGC
>JBOFJM010000128.1:0-1909 GCA_051656825.1 Kluyvera sp. | reverse complement strand
ATACTCACGCCCACAAGCCGCTGGCGGAACAAAGCGAAGCCGTCGGTCACGCGGTGCGCTCGGTGTACTTAATGACGGGATTAGCGCACGTCGCACGCCTGACCCACGATGAACAAAAGCGCCAGACCTGCCTGCGAGTGTGGAATAATATGGTGCAACGCCGAATGTACATCACCGGCGGAATCGGCTCTCAGGGTATTGGCGAGGCCTTTACCAGCGACTACGACCTGCCAAACGATACCGCTTACGGTGAAAGCTGTGCCTCCATCGGCCTGATGATGTTCGCGCGCCGAATGCTGGAAATGGAAGGTGACGCACACTATGCCGATGTCATGGAGCGCGCATTCTATAATACGGTGCTCGGCGGTATGGCGCTGGACGGCAAGCATTTTTTCTACGTTAACCCATTAGAAACGCAGCCTAAAAGCATTCCACACAACCATATTTATGACCATGTTAAACCGGTGCGCCAGCGTTGGTTTGGCTGCGCCTGCTGCCCGCCGAACATTGCCCGTACGCTGGTCGCTATCGGCCACTATCTTTTCACCCCCCGCCTCGACGCGCTATTCATTAATTTCTATGCGGGCAGCGAAGCGGCGTTTACGGTTAACGGGCAAACGCTGGCGCTGAAAATCAGCGGTAACTACCCGTGGGATGAACAGGTCACGCTGCGCATCACCCAGCCACAGCCCGTTGAACATACGCTGGCGCTGCGTTTGCCAGCGTGGTGCTCATCGCCACAAATTCAGGTCAATGGCGATGAGGCCAGCGGAGAAAAGATTAAGGGTTATCTGCACCTGCATCGACGCTGGCTGGAGGGCGATATCATTACTCTGAATTTGCCGATGATTGCCCGCCGGGTGTATGCCAACCCACGGGTGCGCCATGCCGCTGGCAAGGTTGCCATTCAACGCGGGCCGCTGGTGTATTGCCTGGAAGAAGCCGATAACGGCACACAATTGCACAATCTGTCGCTGCCCAAAACCAGCGTTCTGCGGGAAGTGGCGGGAAACGGTGTGCTGAAGGGGAAAATTCTGTTGCAAGCAGAAGGCGTGCGAGAACCTGATGTGACGGACGATGCACCACTGTATCGTTTTGATGAGCGTCAGACGGCAGCACAGACGCAGACGTTAACGTTTATTCCGTGGTTTAGCTGGGCGAATCGCGGCGAAGGGGAAATGTGTATTTGGGTCGATGAGGCGTGATTTAATAACAATGCCGGATGGCGGATATGCCTTGCGAAACCGTAGGCCTGATAAGCACAGCGCCATCAGGCTTTGTGCCACTCCCTGCCGGATGGCGGCGATGCCTTATCCGGCCTACAGATATTGCGAAACCGTAGGCCTGATAAGCGTAGCGCCATCAGGCTTTGTGCGCCTAATGCCAACGAGCTTAACCTTCGTTATGCATCTCTAAATTTTCAACTTCATTTTGCAACTGCACCGCTTTGGCGTCGTCGTTGCGCAGCGAGTCGAGGAAATCGAGATAAGCCTGATCGACATCTTTGGTGACGTACACGCCGTTAAACACCGAGCATTCAAACTGCTGAATATCAGGGTTTTCAGCACGAACGGCATCAATCAAATCATCCAGGTTTTGGAAGATAAGCCCATCCGCACCGATTATCTGGCGAATCTCATCCACTTCGCGACCGTGAGCGATAAGCTCATTGGCGGTTGGCATATCGATACCGTAGACGTTCGGGAAGCGGATTTCCGGGGCAGCAGACGCCAGGTATACTTTCTTCGCTCCGGCTTCGCGCGCCATCTCGATAATCTGCTCAGACGTCGTACCACGTACGATGGAGTCATCCACCAGCAGCACGTTTTTATCGCGGAACTCAGCGCGGTTGGCATTCAGCTTACGGCGCACGGATTTACGGCGTAACTGTTGGCCTGGCATGATAAAG